>JAJYPQ010000331.1 GCA_021795255.1 Pseudomonadota bacterium | reverse complement strand
GGGGGCCTGTTGTGAGATCCATATGGATACCTTGTTTAGCGCGTGCGCCGCGCGTGATCCCAAGGGCCATTACGCCCGGGCCCTGGCCGGCTTGATCGATCAATTTACCGGGGTGGACGACCCTTACGAGAAGCCTCTGGCCCCGGATCTGCGCATCCGTACCGAATACCAAGATGTCGGGTCATCGGTAGCCCAGGTGACCGCCTTTCTGAAAGACCGCCGGCTGTTAGTGCCGCATCATCGTCAGAGTGGGTTCTTGGCACCGTAAGCCCTAGTGCGACCGCGCCCTGTGCGTTGCTGCTCTGTTTTGGCTGGGCGGACGCCGCTTACGTGCCCCAACGCCGTTGAGCCCGGGACCCGCAAAGGGTCTCGGCCGGTGCCCAGCCGGGGCCTGCGTGAAGCCAAAGTTTACCTGGCTTAGGGCGCCACCCCGGTCAAGATATCCTGACTCACGTTCGCCCGCGCGTGCTAAAATGGGGCCCTCACTCCTGATAGGGCCCAACGCCCCGCGTGGTCATGAATTCACCGCTCAGCGCCCGGATCCGGGAAATCCCCTATAACTACACGTCCTTTACCGACCGAGAAATCGTCATCCGGTTTCTTGGGGCTGAGATGTGGGACGTCTTAAACACCTTGCGGGCCGCGCGCGTGACCGGGCGCTCGGCGCGCATGCTGTTTGAGGTCCTAGGCGACATGTGGGTGGTGACCCGAAATCCCTTCATCCAGGACGATCTCCTAAAGCATGCGGACCGATTGGGGTCGCTTGTGACGGCACTTCATCACCGTCTTGATCAGATCGTGGCCCGCGCCCAGGGCAATACCGAGGCCCTGATGCTGGCTCAGGCAGCGCGTTCGGCGGTCCAGACCTTTGAGGACTGGTTTCCCAAGGAGCGGGCGCTGCGTAAGCGCGCGCTGCGTATCCTGGCGCGCGTGACCCGCCGCGACAATATCGAATTTCATGGATATGCGCGGGTGGCACACGTGACCGATGCCACCGACTGGCGGGTTGAACTGCCCTTTGTCGTCATAAACCCCGATACCGAAGAGGAGGTGATGGGGGTGGTGCAGGGCTGTATCGAGTTGGGGCTTACCATTATTCCGCGCGGCGGCGGTACCGGCTATACCGGCGGGGCCGTGCCTTTGTATGCCGACACCGCGATCATCAACACCGAAAAGCTCGAGAGTCTGGGACCTGTGGTCTATCGCGACCTCCCGGGCGTGACCGAACCGGTGGCCACGATTCGCGCTGGGGCCGGGGTTGTGACTTTGAGGGTCACTGAAACCGCCGAGGCCGCTGGTCTTTCTTTTGCCGTCGACCCCACCTCTCAGGATGCCTCAACGATCGGCGGTAACGTCGCCATGAACGCCGGTGGGAAAAAGGCCGTCTTATGGGGGACTACGCTCGATAATCTCGTCTCGTGGCGCATGGTCACCCCGAGCGGGGAGTGGCTTTTGGTCGAGCGCGAGAACCACAACCTCGGTAAGATTCATGAACAGGACACGGTGGTGTTTCGCCTAAGCCGCTATCAGGCCGACGGCAAGACTGCGAGCGCGCCGGTCGAGAGGCTTGCGATTCCCGGGCGCTCGCTACGCAAAGAGGGCCTTGGGAAAGATGTGACCGATAAGTTTCTGTCGGGTCTGCCGGGCATTCAAAAGGAGGGGTGCGACGGGCTCATTACGGCCGCGACCTTTATTCTCCACAAGAAGCCCGCGCATCTGCGTACGGTGTGTCTGGAGTTCTTTGGATCTGATCTGCGTCGCGCGGTGTCGGCGATCACCGAGATCAAGGCCTACCCGGTTCAAAACCCCGGAGTGCTGCTCGCGGGACTTGAGCATTTGGATGAGCGCTATTTGCGTGCCGTTCATTACAGTACCAAGGCGCCGCGACGCGAACGTCCCAAGATGGTGCTCTTATGCGACATCGCCGGGGACGACGAGCGCTTGGTGGGCGAAGCGGCGGCGGCGGTCGTGCGCTTAGCGAATAGCCGCGGCGGCGAGGGCCATGTCGCAGTCAGTGCCGAGGCTAGGCGGCGCTTTTGGGCGGATCGCGCGAAGACCGCAGCGATCGCGGCCCACACCAACGCCTTTAAGATCAACGAAGACGTTGTCATTCCCGTCGAGCGCCTGGCGGATTATAGCGAGGGGATAGAGCGCATCAATATCGAGCAATCGCTCGCCAATAAGCTGTGCGCCGTGCAGGGCATACTGACTTATCTCGCAGACGGACTCGCAAAGTCGCTCAGCTTTGACGAACCCAGTGCCGAGAATACCGCCATCATCGCCGCCAAAGTCGCTGCCGCAACGACCCAGTTGCAGGCCGTGGCGCAACGCTGGATCGGCATCCGGGCGCGCCTGGATAGCCCGGTGACCGGGTGTGCGGACCTGCTTGATGCCGAGACCTTGGCCCAAGCGCGAGGGGCTGAGTCCTTGCTGGCGCTCCTTTTGCGCAGAGATCTGCGCATCTCCTACCGCCTCGAGGTCGATCGGGTTTTGCAGGATATCTTTGGGGGCCAGGAGATGGTAGCGGTGCGCAAGCGATTCGAGGCGATCCACGCCGAGGTTCTTGCGAGCCGACTCTTTGTGGCCCTGCACATGCATGCCGGAGACGGGAACGTCCACACCAATATCCCGGTGAACTCGAATGATTATGAAATGATGCGCGAGGCCGATCGGATCGTCGAGCGCGTCATGCATTTGGCGGTAAGCCTAGGTGGCGTGATATCGGGCGAGCACGGAATCGGTATCACCAAGATGCGCTATTTGGAGCCCGGGGCGGTTAAGGCCTTTGCGGACTATAAGCAGCGCGTGGACCCCTTGGGGCATTTCAATCGCGGAAAACTTCTGCCCGGTTCGGGCCTGGACCGCGCCTACACCCCGTCTTTGCGTCTGGTGTCTCAGGAGGCCTTGATCCTTGAGCGCAGCGAGCTTGGCGCGTTGAATGACGCCATACGCAATTGTTTGCGCTGCGGGAAATGCAAACCGGTCTGCACCACACACGTGCCACGCGCCAATTTGCTCTATTCGCCGCGCAACAAGATATTGGCGACCGGGCTTATCATCGAGGCGTTTTTGTATGAAGAACAGACGCGGCGCGGGATCTCGGTCCATCACTTCGATGGCATGAACGATATTGCCGATCACTGCACGGTGTGCCACAAGTGTTTGGCACCGTGCCCCGTGGATATAGATTTTGGGGATGTCTCGATCCGGATGCGCGAGATTTTGCGGGTGCAAGGCCGCAAGCGGGCGAATTGGGGGACACGCGCGTCGATGGCGTTTTTGAATGCCACTGACCCCAGTACGATCCGGGCGCTGCGTAAGACGATGATCGATTGGGGCTATAAGGCCCAGCGGGTCGGTTACGAGGTGGCGGTCAATATCCCCGGCCGGACGCTGGCGGCGCCACCTCGGGCCACGACCGGCAAGACCCCGTTCCCAGCGCAAGTCATTCATTTTCTGAAAAAGCCCTTGCCGAGCGGTCTCCCAAAGCAGACCATGCGCGCCCTCCTTGGGGTCGAGGATAGCAAGACCATCCCCATTCTCCGGGATCCGGCGAAGGTGACAGACGAGTCGGACGCGCTCTTCTATTTCCCGGGGTGCGGGTCGGAGCGATTGTTTAGCCAAGTGGGGCTCGCCACCTTGGCCATGCTCTATGAAGTCGGCGCCCAGACGGTCTTGCCCCCGGGCTATTTGTGTTGCGGTTATCCGCAGACTGCGTCCGGCGAGGACGTTAAGGGTCGCCAGATCACCACCGACAATCGGGTCTTGTTTCATCGCGTGGCCAATACGCTGAATTATCTCGATATCAAGACCGTCATCGTGTCCTGCGGGACCTGCATGGATCAGTTGTTAAAATACGAGTTCGAACAGATCTTTCCGGGCTGTAGGCTTTTGGATATTCATGAATACCTTATGGAAAAAGGGGTGCGTTTAGACGGCGTGGGCGGCGTCCGGTACATGTATCACGACCCCTGTCATACGCCCATGAAGACCCATAACCCGCTCAGCGTGACCAGCACGCTCATGGGCAAAGAGGTCACCTTGTCGGATCGCTGTTGCGGGGAGGCCGGGACGTTTGCGGTCGTGCGTCCCGATATCGCGACCCAGGTCCGTTTCCGCAAGGAGGAGGAACTGCATAAGGGGATCCGCCAGCTGACCGGTCAAGGCGTGGCAAAACCGGGGGCGGTGAAGATCCTGACATCGTGTCCGGCCTGCCTGCAGGGGCTGGACCGTTATCGTGACGATACCGGGCTTGATGCCGACTATATCGTAGTTGAGCTGGCCCACAAGCGTTTAGGGGACGGCTGGCAGCAGCGTTTTGCCGATCAGGCGAAAGCGGGGGGTATAGAGCGCGTATTGCTGTAAGGCCTCTGTCGAACCGGGACCCAAAAAAAAGGGCCGCCCGCACAAGCGGGCGGCCCTTTTGGCGGTTTACGGCAAAGTCACCACGATATACAGGCTTTCCTTACCACGGCGCACCAAGACCGGTGCTGGCGTACCGGCGGGCAGGCCCGCTACGAGGTGCTGGATCTGGGCCGGCGAGGTGACGGCTTGGCCCGCAATCTCCTGAATGACCATCCCCGGTATGATCCCCGCGTTTTGGGCCGGGCCTGGGCTTACGCTTAAGACCACCACGCCATGATGGATACCCATGTCGGAGAGGGCCTCGTGCGTCAATGGCCCCACTTCCATATCGAGGCGCGGGAGATTGGCCGTTTTGGTGGCGGTGCTTCTCAGGTTCTTAGGCAGGGTGCCGATGCGCACATTAATAGTCAGGGCGCGCCCATTGCGCATGATGCCGACCGGCACGCGGTCACCGGGTTCGGTGTTGCCGACAAGCGGCGGCAATTGACCCACGCTATAGACGGGCTTGTTGTCGTAGGTGATGATGACGTCACCTGGCTTTAGGCCAGCCTTGGCCGCCGGTCCGTGATGGGCAAGGCTTGCGATAAGGGCGCCGACCGGTTCCTTCAAGCGCATAGCACGCGCCATCTCGGTACTCACCCCTTGGACATCCACCCCGAGCCAGCCGAAACGAATGGCCTGGTGGTGCTCTAGGGCATGGACTACGCGCATGGCGGTATCGATGGGGATCGAGAATGACAGGCCCATGTAGCCGCCAT
>JAJYPQ010000330.1 GCA_021795255.1 Pseudomonadota bacterium | reverse complement strand
CTCCCATGCCGCCCTGGACGATGGGCAGGAGTGCGCGGCCACGAATAGTCAGCTTGGGAAGAGATGATTTTATAGGGGCAGTCATACCTTAAGGTTAGCCTAGCTAGGCCCTCGTTCATTGATGTGCGTCAAGAACGGCGCGCACAGACCCCCCGGGGATATCGCGCTTGGCGCGCGCCACATAGCGCCCCAGGGGGACGCCTCCTGCCGCTCGCGAACGCGCCCGAGCACGGGCCTTATGATCCGTGCCGACCAGCCTCTTTCGTTCCTAGATCACCCGCGAAAACCGGACCCGGTTATCGCGGGCGAGATAACGGTCAAAAACCGCGCAGATGGCCCGTACCAGCATCTGACCGCGCTCGGTTACGGTGATGCGATCGCCTAAGGTCACCAAGCCATCGGCGACAAACGGCGCAAGCCGCTCGATCTCCGCCGCAAAATAACGTCCGAAATCCAGGGAATGGCGGGCCTCGAAGGCGCCTATGTCGCATTCCATATGGCATAAGAGGCTGTTAATGAGGTCACGACGAATCAGGTCGTCCTCGTTAAGCTCAAAACCCCGACGCACAGGCAGGATCTTGCTATCGATGAGATCCTCGTATTGCCGCAGCTCCCAGGCGTTTTGGCTGTAGGTGGTGCCTATGCGACTCACGGCCGAGGCCCCTACGCCGAGAACATCAAGATCGCCATGGGTCGAGTAACCCTGAAAGTTCCGACCAAGCGTCCGGTCGCGTTGGGCGCGGGCCAGCTCGTCCTCGGATTTCGCAAAGTGATCGAGGCCGATATACACATAACCCGCCTCGCGGAAGGCCTGAATGGCATCGTCTAGGATAGCCAACTTGGTCTTGCCATCCGGAAGTTCGCTCGTCTCGATGCGGCGCTGCGGCTTGAATCGATCCGGGAGATGCGCATAATGAAAAAGCGATATCCGATCGGGCGAGAGGCTTAGGACACGATCCAAAGTGCGCGCGAATCGGCTGCGATTCTGGCGGGGGAGACCGTAGATGAGGTCGACGCTGAGCGAATGAAACCCGAGCGCACGAGCTTGTGAAAAAACGCGTTTGACCAGGGCAAAGGACTGCTTTCTATTTATGGCGCGTTGGACCTCGGGATCGAAGTCCTGAATGCCCAGACTCACCCTATTGAATCCTATGTCCCGCAAAAACACGAGTGTCGCGTTCGACGCATGGCGCGGGTCGATCTCGATGGAATACTCGCCACTGTCGTCGGAACGAAGTGCGAAATGTTCGGCAATGGCGACCATCAGGGCGCGCATGCCGTCATGGCTCAAAAAGGTGGGCGTACCACCACCCCAATGTAATTGGTCGAGCCGCGGCGCAGGCCCCAGCAAGGGCCCGAGAAGCGCAAGCTCACGGGCGACATAGGACACATAAGACTCCCCACGCTCATGATGCTTGGTGACGACCTTATTGCAGGCGCAGTAATAACATACGGATTCGCAAAACGGGATGTGCACATAAAGCGACCAAGGGTCCTCGGGGCGATGCGCACTGATCGCGGCCGCAAGATCTGCCGCCTTGAATTGTTGGTGAAACTGCGTCGCGGGTGGATAGGACGTATAACGCGGCGCCGACTCCCCGTAGCGAGCGATAAGCGACTCATCAATATGGTCATTCATAAGCGATCCCTAAAACTCCAGCATAGGTGGGGCGTTGGCGCACGGCTTTGATGTGAATCAAGAATCAGAAGCCAAGGCCTCGGCAAATATCGGCGACCGCAGCCGCGGCCCGTGCGTCGGGACGAATCGGGCGCCCTGCGGTTCGCGTGGCCTCTGGCGGACCCTTGAGGGTCGCATCAATCCCCATCTTGCCCCCGAGCCCGGGCTCGGGGCTCGCAAAATCCAGGTAGTCAATGGGCGTACCCGTGAGAATAAGGGTGTCCCGGGCGGGATCGGCACGAGTGACGATGGCCCAAATCACCTCCGACCAGTCTCGGATATTAATGTCGTCGTCTGTGACGATCACAAACTTCGTATAAGTGAACTGTCGCAAATACGACCAGATACCCATCATGATGCGGCGCGCGTGGCCCGGATAGCGTTTGCGCAGACTGACCACAGCAATGCGATAGGAGCAGGCCTCGGGCGGTAAATAAAAATCGACGATCTCGGGAAACTGCTGTTGGAGGAGGGGGACAAAGACCTCGTTTAGGGCCATCGCGAGCACTGAGGGTTCATCATGAGGGGACCGGCCCATATAGGTTGTCTGATAGAGGGGGGCGCTCCGATGGCTCATGCGCCGCACAGTCATGACCGGAAACCGAGCCTGTTCGTTATAGTAGCCAGTGTGGTCGCCGAACGGCCCCTCAAGAGCAACGTCGCCAGGTAAGATTTCGCCCTCAAGAACGATTTCGGCGCGCGATGGCACAAGAAGACCGTTTCCGGCCGCCGTGAGCTCCGTACGGGTGCCTCGCAAAATCCCCGCGAACTGATATTCCGACAGGCTGTCTGGTATCGGCGCCACCGCGGCGATGGTCAAGGCCGGATCGGCCCCGATCACGACTGCCACGGGAAAGGGTTCATGCGGACGTGTTTCGCGCCAGCGCGCATAATCCATGGCCCCTCCGCGGTGGGCAAGCCAGCGCATAATGAGGCGATTGCGCCCGATCAACTGCTGACGATAGATAGCGACATTGTGGCGGCCCCGGGGTTCGGCCTGGGTCACGACCAGACCGAACGTCAAGAGCTTACCGGCATCGTCGGGCCAGCAGTGGCAGATCGGCAAGGTTTCGAGATCGACATCCGGCCCGTCCGCCACGCATTCCTGCACAGGACCATGGGAGAGCAGGCGCGGATGGGCACTCCAAAGTCTTTGGATCATCGGCAGGTGGCGTGCCGCCTGACCCATAGTTTGCGGCCAGCGCGGTTCCTTGATGCGCGCCAGCATCTGGCCCAGGGCACGCAGGCCCGCCACGTCCGGGCACTCAATAGCCTGAAGCACGCGCTCGACAGTCCCGAAGAGGTTACCGAGGACCGGCGTGTCGCGGCCATCGACTCGCTCGAACAACAGCGCCGGCCCGTGCGCCACGATAGCGCGGCGGCAGACCTCGGTGATCTGAAGGTGTGCGCTCACATCGGCCGCCACTCTCTTTAGGAGACCCTGGCGCTCGAGATGGGCCGCGAATTGACGAATATCGGAAAATGCCACGGCCAAATCATAGAGGATCGGTAGTCTGTTCTTTTGATCCAGCGCAAACTCGCTTTGATTCCGATCAATAGGTGGGCGGGGGAAGCCGTCACAATACGGTTATGAGCCTCGTAAAACATCTCGCCGAACAGGTTTTGCCGCGGGCCGCTGACCTGACAGCGAGGGTGCTTCCGGCGCCGATATTGGCCGCTTCTACCGCCCTCTTCGCCAACGTTCTTCTCGGAACGGGCGATGCGCTCGCGGGCCTGTCCGAGGCGCGCATCTGCCTCGAACTCACTGCACCTGCGGTGAAATTGGGCTTTGTGGTCCGCGAAGGCCTCCTGTGGCCAGTACGACCCGAGCATTGCGACGTATCCATTCGCGGCGATATCGCATCGTTTTTGGCATTATTACGGCAAACCGACGATGCCGACGCGCTTTTTTTCGACCGGCAGATCGCCGTCGAAGGCAAAACCGATATTGCGCTTCACATCCGCCACGCCTTGGAGGGCGCGATCTACCGTCACCGGCGGGCTTTTCGCAAGCCTTTTGCGCACCACGAGAAAGGGGGGCCTAAGGGCCGCCTATCACGTTAACGTTGCATTCAACGCCTCATGCTATATCCTTAGCCTATAGGGATTGCCGCGCTCGGTCTTTCGGGGCGGGGGCCTTATGGGGCAAGCCATGACAGAATGCACAAAACCAATGACAAGATCGCCGTGGCGCAAAGAATGCCGGGCCTTCATCAACCGACTGTGGGTCTCGGTCGTACCCGCGGACCTGCGACTGTTCATAAAGGTCCTGCGCTCAGGTCCGCAAGCGGTAGGGGCCGCATGCCCAAGCTCTCGGCATCTGGCCGACTACATGGCGGCCCAGGCGGTCACGTCCGATGATGGCTACATTGTGGAGCTGGGAGGCGGAACGGGTGTCGTCACAGCGGCGCTTTTAGCGCATGGCCTGGACCCAAAACGGCTTATCGTTGTGGAGCAATCGTCACTGCTGTCGGCCCATCTTCGTTCTCGATTTCCGCAGGTCACGGTCCTGGAGGGCGATGCCGCGCAACTCGCCACCTTGCTCGGCCGGCACGCGGAGCGTGTTTCGGCGGTCGTATCGAGCCTACCGCTCAAATCCCTACCGAAAATGACGGTGCGCCGCATCGGAAACGAGCTCGAAGCGATCCTGCCAAAGGGCGCGACCTTCATTCAATTCACATACAGCCTGCGATGTCAGGCCATTGACTGGGCCCAAGACCTCACGTGCCTTCGTTCGCGTACCATTTGGCGCAACGTACCTCCGGCCCGCGTCAACGTTTTCGCCTGGGGCGGTTCATAAGGCGGGGTCGCTACCAGAGGTGCTGCCGGCCTTTGCTTCCCGGTCGGCCCTCAAGTTGTCTCGCCATTGCAGGACCTGGGCAAATAAACGCGCATCCAAAATCGCCTCGGCCTCGAACCGCCCCGCGTAAGCGGCCTCTTCCAAACGCAGGGTGTAGCATGTATCGCCCCCTATATCGATAAAGAGGGCAGCGATCCCCGCATCCACGAAGGCATAATCGCGTTTCAGGAAGAAGTCCGTACAACACACGCCTAGAAACGCGCGTACTCCTCGACGTTTCATGTCCAAAAGCACCGCGCAGAGATGCTCGTAAGAGGTAATGGTGGTCGCAGGAAGGCTCCGCTCACGCGCCACATGATAGGCCTCACCCACCTCGCACAAGCCGCATTCCGAGCAGCCGTCCCGATGGCGCCATTTGCACCACGCGGGCTTCGCGCAGTAAGGGAGGAGAACGGCCTCCACGGCCGCCAGGATATCCTGCGCCGAGGCCGTCCGCTCGGGACTGAAGAGGGTAACTTGGGGAGCCAGGGACATACCCATATATTGGCTGATGCCGTGGCGGGCTGCACATAACTCTCCGAGATAGGCGATGTCCGCCCGATCTATGCCAATCACATCCGGAGGGCCCTCTATCGCACGATCCAGCG
>JAJYPQ010000329.1 GCA_021795255.1 Pseudomonadota bacterium | reverse complement strand
GCCGCCAAGATCATGCCGAGCCTCATGTCAAAACGCGTCACGCCTCACAGCTTCCGTCACGCAACCGCGGCACATCTAGTGGCAGCGGGAGTGGACATAACTGTAATCAGAAGCTGGCTCGGGCACGTCAGTCTCGACACCACCAACCATTATGCGCAGGCTAATCTGGAGACCAAACGAAAAGCGCTTGAGCGGCTTGAATCCCCATCCGGAACCCGCAGGCCACCGCGATGGAGACGCGATACCAGCGTGCTCGCCTGGCTCGATTCACTTTAGCGGAAGGGGAGAAATAATGCGGAGGAAATGAGCCCCTATCGCGGCGCGGTTGCGGGAGGTCGCAGATGCTCCTTCGCATTATGAATTGCTGGTGATTAGTTCTGAAATGGCGAGCTCGCCATTTCGCGATCCAGTGGGCCAGGTAGTCGGCGTGATCCTGTAGGGTGCTGCCGATGATCCCAAGGTCCGCGTTCAGGAAGGCGCTCCCCATCTCCGCGATCAGCTCCTCGAAGGCGTAGGCCTCGGTTCCAAAGCGCCCCGAAAAGTCGCGGTCCAGGCGGTGCTTTGCGCCTGTCGAATGGGTCATTTCGTGAAGGGCGACGCTATAGAAGGCGTCCGGGTTTATGAAGGCCTCGCGGGCCGGTAGGTAGATAGTATCGGCGGCCAGTTGGTAGAAGGCCCGCGCGCCGCCCTCGACGATCCGGGCCGGGCTCGCCTGCAAGATTCGCTCAGCGTCCTCGATGGCCTGGAAGGGCGCGCGGGGTTCCCGCGCCGGGGCCTCGATGCCGTCCACTTGGTCGAGGTTGAATACCCGGAAGCTCTTCAAGACCGCGCCCCGTGTGGTCTCGGTCTCGCCGGTCTCTGTGTTGGTCTCGGTGCTCTCCCAGGGCTTGTAGAACACGCACAAGGTCCCGTGCTCGCCCTTGCGGACCTGCCCACCCTTGTCGGCTGCCTGCTTGTAGGTGAGCCAGTAGGGGGAGGTGTAGCCGTGCGTGAGGGCTGCGCCCCAAAGGATGAGCGTGTTTATGCCCTGGTAGGATTTGCCCGTGGCGAGGCTCAAGGGTAGGGACAGTTGCGAATCCCAAAGCCTGCGCCCCGTAGTGCGATCGGTTTCCATGGCGGCCAAAATCTGGTCAGTGACTTGTTGGTGGATGTCGGCCTTGACCCCCTGCGGATTGTTGAGCCCCGAGCCCTCGGTTTGGCTTCTGGCGTCCTGCTTGCGGCTGTTCGTATTCATGGTCCGTCTCCTGTTTGTGTGGTCCTGCGTCTTGCGTCACCCGTCGCCCTCGTAAAAGGTTGCGTCAGTGAGCGGTTTTGCGACCGGCAGGGGCCATGACAACGGCCTTATCGTTGGCGTGGCACTTGTGAGGGAGTCGCGAACGCAAGCAACATTGGGCGACGGTTGAGGCTTGCAGGACCACGGAGGCGAATGAGAACAATCGCGGACGCCGGGCTTAAAGCTAAAAAAACGGGGGTACTGCGATGAGGGCATTGGGGTGTGTAGCTTGTAGGGCTTTAGCGCCGATCTCGGTATTGAGATCGGCGCCCGGGCGCGTAACTGAACAAGGGCCCCTTTCGGGGCCGTCAATGGTTAGATCTGGACTGTCCGACCGTCTACCAGCCTGGACAAAGTCGCGGGCTCAAAGTGCAGATCCAGTTCCGCGCCATTCGCCACGATCTCGCGGATGCTGATATAGCCAAGCTCGCGTTCGAAAACGACGGCGAGTCCGAAGGCCTGCGACGTACCATCTCCCGTCATGTCCTTCTCGGTGATGTACCAGTCGAAACCGGCGGTAAAGTAGTGGAGGTATGCGATGGCCTCCATACCCGATCCGTCCTGGTCGTAGGTCTTGGGCATGCTCTTAATAAGCCGCGCAAGGTCCATAACTTGCTGCTTGACATAAGCCCTTTCTTCACCGGCGCGGCAAAGGTCCCATATGGCTTGCATCTGCCTTTTGTTGACAAAAGGATTCAAGACACCAAGGCCCGCTGTTGCTTGCACTAAGCTGATCTCTTTCACCCCTGCGGATCGTTGAGGCTTGAACCCCTCGGTTTTGATTGGGCTTCTGGCATCCGTCTTGCGCTCGTTCGTATTCATGTGAGTCTCCTGTTTGTGGTCCTGCGTCTTGCGTCGGCTCTCGCCCCTCATGAAAAGCCGGGGGAGTGAGCGGCCTTTGGCGACCGGCAAGACCCATGACGGGCCATGCGGCCCGCAATGCAACGGCTTTATCGTTGGCGTGGGGATTGATAGGGAGACGCGAACGGACACGTCCTGGGGGGCGAGAACGAGGCTGGCAGGACCACGGAGACGAATGGAGAACGAGCGCTCATGCCCAGTTGTGCAGCGTGGCTTACATTATTGCGAGTGATTGCGCCCGCGCGTAGTATTCGTTTTTTATGCGGAAAATACACTGCCCACATGGTGCTTATCAAAACGGAGATTCAAGGCGAAGGATCGACGCATAGACGGTTATGGCAAATCTGCCAGCACCAACTCCAACAGGCTGACGCCGAACAGGTGGGCGCCTTCACGTTCTACGCGGGCGCGATGCTATTTGCCTACTTCACATATGAAGCCTATCTGAACTTCCTCGGCGACCGTATTGACCACGAAACATGGAAAAACGAAAGGGCGTTCTTTCAGAAGCCGCCCTACCGCGGCATTGAAGGGAAACTGAAGAAATTGGCCGAGGTATCGCAGTTGGTTGTAGAAAAAGGTAAGCGCCCGTATCAAAGTATATCGGACCTAACCGAATTCCGACATCTTTTGACCCACGGCAAGCCAGACAAGTATCAGGAAACGACCACACATCCCGATCACCGAATGCCTCCGCTTTACGGGTACGGCACGCTAGATCCATGGGTTGATGCGGACCGAGCCCATCTGATCGTAAAAGATGTCGCGGAGTTTATAGAACACTTGCATGGACATTGCCTGCAAAAATACCAGGACCTGAAGGATGATGGCTTATATGGAGAAAGGGCTCTGCAAGGTCCTCTTGCCTTGAGAACAATATCAAGCAAGGCAGAATAATTCGGGCCATATTAAGGATGTTATATGACTCAAGAAGAAGCGTGCTCAATCGAGGTCGATACGACGCGAATTAGTGATGTCAGAAATGCATGGACGGAGTATGCCCACCATAGGGAGGTTGAGGCACCTGGCAGAGGAACGATTCTTGCGACGATAATAACAGATTTACCGGAATCCGCCGGAACACCTTCACAAAACGGGTGCATTTACACGACCAGACTATCTTCCGTTCCAGATAGTTTTCTGGAGGTCCTTACGAAGAAGGATATTCCCTATCGAGTCTGTTCCTGAATTACGCCATTGCCCTTTTTGCGGGAATGAGCCAAGCGCCCGGGATCACGTTTGCAATCCGCTCGGCCAGCTGCGAATCGTTCCATACTACGAGTGCGCTAGGGAAGGGTGCGGAATGCGTGCCACCGCCAAAGCGCAGGCGACCGCGCAACATAATAATATCTGCCTGGCCTGCCACGGATTGATGCCACCACCTCGTATCTGTCCTCGATGGTACGAGACCTACGACTACAGCCCCGCCAGCGGCCGCCTCCCCTCTACACTTAGCGGCCCACACAGGCAATGCCCTTGAATAGGGTGGGTTCACGAATATGAGGCCTTGCCAGGGACGCGAAAGGCCGTCATCACTCGCTGTCCAATATGTGAGTGCGGGTACCGGGCCGTTACTCGATGGAGAACAGGGGTCCAAATCGAAGGCCTCGCGACGAGCAGCGATCAGGATAGACACCAGAAGATCCGAGGGCGTTTGCCACGTCTGATCGTGTGATGACAGGCACGCGGCGTACCCCTTGCGCTTACTGATGCGAGGCGTGACCTTAAGGGCGGCGGCCAGGGTTAGATAACTTTGTAGCGTTCCCTGACCACGCGCTAACGCCGTGACGGTATCGCGCGCGAGCCCTGCACGGACCGCCAGCATCCGCCGACTGGCCCGACTCGCCAATCTCTCGGGGGCTGGTCGTAGCTCATAGCCCGCCCGCGTGAGCGCTGCCATCAGGATAGCGATACGTCCCACGCCTTTTCGTAACCGGGTCACGGTTTTTGCCGGAAGATCGAGAGGCGGTAACTGGCCTAGAAAATGGTTCATTTTGAGGACACTTTTTAGGCCAGTATACCTCATGGAATGGACTTCGTGGGCCGGGTGTACCGATGAACGATCCAGCGATCCAGCATGACGGCCGCGATACCGCCGACGAACACGGCGACGGCCACGGTGGCACCCGCAAGGAGGCTGCTGTTGATATAGCTATAGGAGCCGCGCCACAGCGCCGTCCAGTGGACCGTGTCATGGATATGAGGGTTCATGATACCCGCCACCCTCTCTCGGACCGCCGTCCCGGCCGCCCTGCTCATGACGCGGACGACGGCCCAGGGGCGCGGGGACGAGGAGCGAACGAGGTACAGAATCCCTATAGCGAAGACGGGCGGAAGCAGCAAGACCCTCGCCGCCCGGGCCTCTGGAGAGATCGTGGGATCAAGTGCCATGGTTATCCTCCTTCTTGTGGTGCCTCGACGGGCTGCCATCCAGTTCCAGAGTGGCCATGCAGCCGGGGTATCGGCGGCACCCCAGGAACTTCTCAGTTTTCCCTGGCCGGATGCGCATGGGGCCGTGTTCTTCATCTTCAGAACAAAGGGGCGGTAACTCGCCGTCGGGCATGATATCGAGCGTCCCTTTGCACTGGGGGTAGGCCGTGCAAGACCAGTAATCGCCGAACTGGCCGCCCTTCACAAGACGCATGGGCGCGCCGCATTCAGGACACGGGCACGTGGGATCGGGGTCTCCAAAAATGACAAGTAACGGCTCGCCGCCATTCCGTTCCGAGAAGATACTGTCACACACCTCGGTGGGTGCCTGGCACAGCCAGTAGGGCTTGCCATTTTTCTTGCTGACGATACGCTTCAAGTCGTACTTGTGGCACTTGGGGCACTGATAAACCTTCGTTTTCTGTTTCGTGTTTTCCATGATCGTTCTCCTTAATCTGTATCTCTGTTAACCGCGCCGCCGGCGCTTATGACCTCGGTACGGCCTGGGCCGTGGCCCCCTGACAAGGAGTGGCTTTGGTTTGGAGCCACGGCGCGCGAGAATAAGTGCT
>JAJYPQ010000328.1 GCA_021795255.1 Pseudomonadota bacterium | reverse complement strand
ACCACCTGCCGACGGTGCGTATCACCTTACAATCACGCGCGCCGATCATCGTGCAGCACTCACTTTCTGTTCTCACGAGAATGGCCCAAGCTGTTACAAAGTCGCGCTCGATGGCGAGGCGCGGCCCCCGTAATCTTGATGACAGCCCTGGCTCTAACCTGCAATGGCGTGGCCAAGCGCTACAGAAAGCTGTCGCCGATGCAGGCCCCGCGCAGGCAACCGTCGTGCAACGCTCAGTTTTCCGGCAATAGGAATGGCCCAGGTTGTTACAAGGTCGAGCACGGCGCCAGGTAAGGTCGGCCTGTATCGGGGTAAAATGTCACAAATGGGGCGAACCTAACCTACTGAACCACAAGGGGAATGTACGTGCTGCGCCGCATGACGCCGAATAACTACACAATAGCCCGCGCAATATACGCGCAGTTATTTTGCATTCCGATTCCACAAGGTCAGAGGTTCGAATCCTCTAGGGCGCGCCAACCCGCTGAAATGTCACTAAGTTCTTATCCTTTCGGCGGTGACCTAAGCTGCGATCAGCGTGTGCCCACTGGGTACACAACATGCAGACGATCCAGACAACGGACGCTTCTTTTGAGTGTTGGCCGAGGCGCGTCTACTCTGATCCGCACCTCCAGACCCGGTTATCCCTGCGCGACGCGATTAGCCGACTTTAGGAGTCCGCTCCTTCAGTTCCTCCCGAATGACCCGGCGCAGTGTCCGCTCCAGCGCACCGCAGTGCTCATCCATGTGGGAACGCAACGCGTCGTTGATGAGTGTCTGGTAGTTGCCCCCGTCGCGTGTTTGCGCACGAAACCACTCAAGCACCTCATTGTCGAGACGGATGGTGATACGGGTCTTGCCGGACTCGGCCACGACCGCGCCCCGCTTGGCCTTACTGAAATCATAATTGTTGCGCATACCCTAACCCTCGTAAGCTTCGCGTTCGCCTCGACTCGCCTTGCGAGCGGAGATGATCCGAATCGTATCGCTCTTTCGTTCTGTGTACACCACGACCAGCAGACGGCCGACAAAACCCATCCCGAGCGTAACGAAGCGCTGCTCGCCTTCGGCATCGGCGTCTTCCCTGGTCAGCGCGCACTCGTCATAGAAAACGCCGACCGCATCCGCGAAATCTACGCCGTGCTTGGCCAAATTCGTGGCGCGCTTGGCTTCGTCCCATTCGAAACGCATGTGCATAATTGTATGCACATATGTGCACCCATACAAGGGGCAAGGACGTGCCGGACGGTTCCCCGGGATCCTTCCGCCCGCCTCCGGAGAACCGACATGATTGCCGTCGGTTAAACATGGTTCGGCTTGGAACGCCCGTGCGGCTGAACGGTACATTGAAACCGCCGTGCAGCGCTCGCTTTTCCCGTGACGAGAATGGCCCCACGGTGTTACAGATGAGGACCCGATGCCCAACGAAGTCGGCCTCGATCGGGCTAAGATGTCACAAATTGGACGAAGCTAACGTGCTGAAGGACAACGAGAATGTGCGTGCGACGCCGCATGACGCCGAATAACTACACAATAGCCCGCGCAATGTACGCCCGGTTATTTTGCATTCCGATTCCAAAGGTCAGAGGTTCGAATCCTCTAGGGCGCACCAACTCCCTGAAATTCCAACGATGTATTTTCTTTAGCCCAACCATCAACCTTGGACCTCATCGGCCAGCGCTCGTCAATCGCCACTCGCGAGACCCACGCTCCTGAGCGTTGGTCCGAAACCGCCCAATTGCCCAGATTATGGCGTGTGCCCACCGGGTGCCCAAGGCCCCCAAGACCCCTACCAACAGGGGCCCTTAAATGAGCGCTAGCCGCAGCACCCTGTGGGCTCTTACTCTTTCTCGAACCCCTGGCTCGTAAATTTCAATGTTCGGCCATTCTCGGTTACCGTGCGCACAACATGGTCTGGCGCGCCGTCCGACATCTCCGCTTCAATTTCTAACGTCACCGTGACCCTCGCTCCGACCAGACCCACGAGATGCGCGATGACCTCATCGGCGATACGGCTCGCGTCACGCCCGGCGCGCGGGATCCAGTCGGACTGTACCGTGGAATCGCTTCGGTTTCGGTGGCGCGGCCGGGGTGCCAGTCGAGCACCCAACCAGAGCGTGAAATCGTTGGCCTCCGGCGTGGCGTGGCTGATGGAAATCAGTGTCCGCTTGACTGAGGTGATTAGGGTCATTTGATCCAATCCGCTTCCGTCATCGGTTGCTTGATCTCCCTCGCGACCTCGTGGCATTAAGTCAGCGCTCGCTCAAATACGGTGATGGCTTCTGGAAGCGGTGATATGCCTTCTTGTAGCGGCGGCAGGACATAGCACGAGATACTCAGCGTCCAGCTCTCGAATTTTATCTCGTCGAGAGCGACCGCTCCGGCCGCATCCTGCACACCGGCAAAGCTGCGATACCAGCTGCTCATATTGTAAACGAAGACCCTTTGTCATCATATTGCGGAAAAGAGCTGAAAATGCGCCAATCGCCCTTTCCTATGGGCTAGCAGACCGCCTCGGGCCCTTTGCGCTCAATCAAGCTGAGAAGCTTCAGTGAGGGGCCGCTCGGCTTCTTGTCACCGACTTCCCACTTACGCACAGTCGACACGCTCGTATTCAGCGCAGCGGCCAGCACGGCTTGGCTCACATGAAGAGTCTTCCGCAGCGCACGAATCCTTTCCGCGTCGTATTCTGGAATAGGCTCCCTACACAGGATGTCATATTTCCGCATCGCGCGCTTGTCGATGAATCCGAGACGATGGAGGTCACTTGCCGTCTCATGAACGGCCTTGAAAATTCGGCTTCGCGCCTTAGGTTTGGTGGTCATAACAAATCTCCTGTAGCGAGCCGTCTGCGGCCGCTTCACTGAGCTGCCGAGCCGTTCTAACCAGCAAATCAGCCGCAAGATCTTGAAGGGCCTCGAGTTCTTCCGAATCAATATTCGCGCGCTCATTCTTCTCAAAGCCAAAGACGAAGAACCACCGGTCGCCCTTGTCCGTCGCGATGAGTGTTCGCGCTCCGCCACGCTTGCCTCGGCCAGCAAGCCCGATCCGCTTCTTGACAATACTGCCGCCCAAATCAGCGTCGATCAGCCCTCGAATCATCTCTTCCACCGCTTGGCACAGCGCCCGGTCAGATACCCCAACCTTACGCGCCCAGCGACTGAAGTGACGGGTTTTGAACACCCTGTTCATGAGTCATATCATGCCACTTAGTGGCATATGTTGTCTAGGAAAAGCCTTCGTTCACCGCAACGGAGGCGACCAGAGGCAACCGTTACCCGTCTAACCCAGTCACTGAACGGGCGAGGACGGCGAGCGTCGCACTCAGCCCGCAGGCCTCGAAAACCCAAGAAATGGGATGCCGTAGCGTTGGGTCCGTGGGGAGGGATCCGACGCACATGCTTAGGGGCGGGCCATTACTAATCGACGCCCCCGAAAGATTGCGCAGCGCTCGCTTTTCCCCACCACGAGAATGGCCAAGAGTGTGACAACTTGGCATGCGATGGCGAGGGTAGCCGGCGTGCGTCGGGGTAAAATGTCATAAATTGGACGAACTTAACCTACTGATCGATAGCGCAGATTTACGTGCGACGCCGCATGGCGCCGACTAACTACGAAATAGCCCGCGCAATATGCGCACGGTTATTTTGGATTCCAATTCCATTACTACCAAGCGCCGACGTCCGGCTGGAGCGCCTTGCTGGGCGGCTTACTTGAGTCCCGCAAGGTAAACAAACTCCTGCACGACCAATCTAATATCCAACAGGAGTAGATCGATATCGCCCCTATGGGCGTTGTATCTTCGATTATGTGCCGACTTGTCGCCAATGTCCTTAAATTTCGGCATTGCCTGTTTACAATTACGGCTCAGGTTCCAAGTAGTTTCTTGAAGGCATTTGTCGATAAGGTCCCTTAGATAGAAAAAGTCGCCCGCCCCGTTTTTTATGTTCGTCGCAAGGCCGTGATGTTCGTAGGCCTCGATAATCAACGTTTCAAGAACACGACGAATCATAACTGCGCATGCGTCATACCAACCATTTTCGTAAGCCCCATTAATTTGGTTGGCTACGCGTTCGATATATCCGCGTGTCCCACGGACGACAGATAGCGGAATCACACATTGCGTGGAGGAGCGCAGCCCTTCTTCCGGCGGCCCCAGCTCTTTTGCGACATCCGCTTGGATCGCTTTCGCAACCAAGAATATGTTTCGTGCGTCTGCCATTACTCAGAATCTGTTGAACCATAAAGATGCTTCGACATGCTTGCGAAGATTTGATCTATTTGGTCCGCTGAAGCCTCTGGCGATATATGAATCTGAACATCGATATGCAATGCAGGCCCAAACGAACTGCGGCCAGCCCCGGTTGGTGGCTGAACTGCCGGTGTATGGAGGGGGCCAGAGGCCACGCGAAGGTCGGTCTGTTCGTTCACTGGAGAAAATTCCGCCTGTTCAGCAAGCGCTTTGAAGGTGCTTACTGTCTTTGCGATGACTTGTTTTCCACCAGATGAACTCGTGCTGAAGACATGATCGATATCACTTTGGCTTCGTTGGTTTGCGTCTGAGTAGACAGCGAATAGGTCTGCGTAACCCTCGCGAAGCGCCTCTCCAAGCACAACCTTGTGGTTTGCGCCTCGGTAGTGCGCCCACTTCGAACTGGGGACACCGCTTGAGTCAATAAAACCGATAAACTTCAGGACGCCAAGTAACGATACATCGTTACTTGATTTAAAGCCGACGGCTTTAAGCCATTGGGTGGTGGCTTTTGGTGGTACGCTAACTTCACGGATTTTTTGAAGTAGCTGCTTTATTTTCCCTGGGACAGTCGTGTAAATGAAATCAGCCATTTTTGGTTATCCTCCCCGTGAGACTTTTCTGCTTGTGTAGACATCATGTATTGACCTGCCCGGCCTCAAGCGACGTGGATTAAGCTTAAGGTCGAGCAAGCAACCATCAACTCAGAGCCACAATTGAGGGGGCAGGTCATGACGAAGTGAAGCCAAGTATATAGGGCTAGATACACATAAAGATACGATCGCCGTGGCCATTGCCGAGGCGGGCCAAAATAAGCCCCGCTATTACGGGGAGATCGCCAACACCCCGGAGGCGGTGGCCAAACTCGTGAAGAAGCTAAGCCCCCAGGGGGAAGTCCTGTCCTTTTGCTATGAGGCCGGCCCCTGCG
>JAJYPQ010000327.1 GCA_021795255.1 Pseudomonadota bacterium | reverse complement strand
AGCCCTTCTATCGATTGGTGTTTGGCGAAGCCGACGGTCTGCCCGGTCTGGTCGTGGATCGTTACGGTGAGGTGCTGGTCGTGCAGATAACGACAGCGGGTATGGAGACCTTAAAGCCCCTGGTGATCGAGGCCTTGGAGGCGACCTTGAGTCCCGCAAGTATACTGTTACGTAACGATACCAGCAGTCGGGTCCGAGAAGGCTTGTCGTCCTACGTCGAGGCGGGTCTCGGCGAACCCCCGGCGGAGGTCGTGGTGAACGAAGGCAGCTGCCGATTTCATGTGTCCCTGAAAGAGGGACAGAAGACCGGGTGGTTCTACGACCAGCGGCCTAATCGCATGCGCCTCCTCCCGTATGTCTCGGGACGGCGCGTGCTCGATGTCTTCAGTTATGTGGGAGGGTTCGGGATACAGGCCGCGCGCCACGGTGCCGATCACGTCACTTTCGTGGATGGATCCGAGCGTGCCCTAGCTTATGTCCTCGAGAATGCCTCCGAAAATGGCGTCGCCGGGCGCGTTGCGACGCGCCCTGGCGATGCCTTTGAGGTGTTGAAAGCGTTGCGCGAGGAGGGTGCGCGCTTTGATGTTGTGGTTCTCGATCCCCCGGCGCTCATGAAGCGGCGCAAGGATTATGAGCCGGGTCTCGCGGCTTATCAGCGCCTCAATCAAGCGGCGATGGCGCTGCTCTCTGATGACGGCCTGCTGCTGTCCGCTTCCTGTTCCCATCACCTCGAACGCCAAAGCCTGCCGCGCCTTATCGCGGAGTCGGCGCGGCGGCTTGGGCAGACGGTTCAGCTTGTCGAGGAGGGCGGACAAGGGCCTGACCATCCGATCCACCCGGCCATGCCGGAAACCGCCTACTTGAAGGTCGTGATGGCAAGGACCTTCATCGATCGCTGACCGACAGCGGCAAACCGGACGCGAAGGACCGGACGCCGCTCCTGGTCCCTGCTCGCGATTCAGGCCGCTTGCACCGGGACTGCCGCCTTGCCCGACGCGAGCTTAGATACGCCAAAGTCATCGCGAGATCCTTGCGATCAGCCGGAATGACCGACCAACCCGCCTGACTTGTGTGCACATATATGTTTATATGTGGAATCATAGGACTATTGTTAAAGCCATTTCCCTGACTGCACTGCAAAAGCTTGGCCTTGATTTCTATCGATCCCATCCCCACAGCGCTCGATCTGTCCCCTTTTCGGGCTCATGGCTGAAAGGCGGATGCAATCACTTTCTGGTTTTCTTATGATTATCGGCCATCGGGCGCTGCCGTTTCTTCGATCGCCCTAGTTCGATTGGAGGAAACACGCTATGACTAGAATAAAAACGCTTTGGAAAACGACGATCGCCGTTTCAGCCCTGTGCATTCCCGTTGTAGCATCGGCCCATTATGGGTCTCGTGCCTCCGGCCTCTACCTCGGGGCCGGCGGAGGCTGGGCTAACAACCGTAGCGTCAGTTCGAGCTTTTCCGGACCGTTCGTTAATGTGCACCACGGACACGCGGCCTGGAAGGCCTATGTGGGCTACGCTTTTGATCGCTATTTTGCCCTTCAGGCAGGTTATCAAAATTTGGGTACCGACTCGGTTTCGACGGCTCTCGGTTCGGAAACGATTCGCGATCGCGGCTATGACGTGAACGCCCTGCTCAGTTTCCCGTTTACGTCACGCTTTTCGTTATTTATTGAAGGCGGGGCTTCGCGGTTTCGGACCCGGACCGCCACACCAATCCAGACGACCATACAACATGACGGCACCCATCCTGATTACGGCGCGGGCGTGCAGTACTATTTCGTTCGTCACGTCGCGCTTCGCGGCCAATGGCAGGAGTTCCGGATCCCGAACAACAATACCGAGCTCTATAGCGGAAGCCTGCTCTTCCGTTTTTAAGCCAGTGAGTAAGTCCGGGGCCGCCGCCAAAGGCGGCTTGGCGGTTCGGCCAGGGCTTACAAAAACGGCTACAAATTCCCCATTCTTGGCAGCCCAGGTAGCCGCGCTAGCTGGGCGCAATCCAGAGGGTTTTGATGTTCAGAAACTCTCTGAGACCGTAGATGGCCAGCTCCCGTCCGTAGCCCGAGGCCTTGATTCCCCCAAACGGTAGCCGCGGATCGCTCTTTACCATGGCGTTGATGAACGTCGACCCCGATTCCAGGCGGCGCGCTATCCGTTCCGCGAGCTCGAGGTCCCGCGTCCAGAGGCTCGACCCTAGGCCGTAACGGTTGTCGTTTGCCTGGCGGATGGCGTCTTCCGTGTCTTTGGCACGAAGAATGATAGCGACGGGTCCAAAGATCTCCTCCTCGTAGGCGCGCATTCCCGGACGCACTTGATCGAGAATCGAGGGGGGGTAATAACTGCCGGGCCCTTTCGGGATGGTGCAGCCGAGGCGGGCCACGGCACCTTGAGCGATGCTGTCTGCGACCTGAGCGTGAAGCGCGGTCCTGAGGTCGCGGCGGGCAAGCGGACCCATTTGCGTAGCCTCATCACTTGGGTCGCCGCAAACCAGTCTCTTTAGTCGGTCCTCAAAAAGTCTCAGGAATGTCTCAGCTATGGAGTCCACCAAAATGAACCGCTTTGCGGCAATGCAACTCTGCCCGGCGTTCTGGTAGCGTGAGGCGACCGCAGCCTCGGCGGCCTGTTCGAGGTGGGCGTTGCCGAGGACGATGAAGGCATCCGAGCCGCCGAGTTCCAGGACCGTTTTTTTCAACGCCCGCCCGGCGGTAGCGGCCACCTGGCGACCGGCTGCCTCGCTACCCGTTAGGGTGACGGCATGGATGCGCGGGTCTTCGATCAAAGCTGCGACCGAGGAGGAGCGAATGAGAAGACTTTGGAAAAGACCTTCGGGGGCATCGGCCTTTTGAAAAATTTCTGCTATGGCCAACGCGCATTGCGGAACGTTCGCGGCATGCTTCAAGATCGCCGCGTTACCGGCGGTCAGGGCGGCACTGGCAAACCGAAAGACCTGCCAGAACGGAAAATTCCAGGGCATGATGGCGAGCACGGTGCCAAGCGGCAAGAACGCGACTTTGGCGCGGGCGCCCTCTACCGCGACTTCTTCGTCTTGCAGCAAACGTTCACCGTGCTGCGCGTAGTAGTCGCAGACCCAAGCACACTTTTCGACTTCCCCGCGCGCCTCGGAGATGGGTTTTCCGACCTCACTTGTGATTAGTCGCGCATACTGATTCCGTCCGTGGCGCAAGACCTCGGCTACCCGCGTAAGCAGTGCGCCGCGTTCTTTCAGGCTCTGTTCGCGCCATTTCTTAGCGGCGCCCGTTGCTAGAGAAAGGGCGTTTTCCTGGTCTGCGAGTGAGCTTTCCGGATAGCTTGCTAGCCTTTCATCGGTTGCCGGGTTTACACTGTCGAATGCCATGACGGATCCTTTGCGAGACGTGGTCGCCTGAAGTATAGTATTTTCATAAAATAGACGAGTGCGGTCCTTGCGTGTATCCCTTGTTCTGGTTCTTACCTTGGCGCTCTCGAGCGTCGTTCATGCGGCCTCGGTAAGCCTTGATCGTGCGCGCTATGCGCAGGCCCTCGAGGCCTTGCACGAGGGTCATTACGGGCGCTTTAAGCTCCTTTATGGCGAAGAGCGCGGCTACATTGTCCGCCCCTATCTGCGCTATCATGACTTGATGGAGCGTATGCGTCATGATAAGCCAGCGGCGGTCGCTGCGTTCCTCAAACAGTATCCCGAGCTTCCCGTCACCGCAAAACTGAGACGGACCTGGTTACGATTTTTGGCGCGTCACCATCGTGATAAGGCTTACGTTCGGTTCTATACTCGCGATCTCAACGCCCATGTCGCACTTCATTGCGACGATCTGGCGGCAAGGGCCCATCTCGGCCAGCCGATCGCCGCGGCGATGCAGCCCGTTTGGCTTACCGGGGAGTCCTTGCCTCGGAGTTGTCGCACGGTCGCGGCGAAATGGCTCCGCGCGGGCGGCGCGACCGAAGCGAATATATGGCACCGGGCACGGCTTGCTATGCGCGCCGGCAATGGTTCTTTGCTGAAGCGGCTCTTGCCGACCCTGTCGCCCGCGCATGCGCTGTGGGCGCATCGCTGGCTTGCTATGCAGGCGCACCCGGCTCATGTTTTGGCCCATCTTTCTTACCCTTTGGTCACGCGCCGCGCCCGCCACATTGTCCGCGCCGGGGTCGTGTCCTTGGGTTACCGCAGTCCGACCCTTGCCATGGCCCTTTGGAGGCGCCTGCGCCAGCAAGAGCCGGTTCTCGGCGAGGATAACAACTTCGTGTTAAGGGGGCTTGGGATTATTGGTGCCGAGGACCATTTGCCGCAGGCCTTGTTGTGGTTGTCGCAAGCGGTGCCCGGCCACGGCGACGGGCGGCTGCGTCGGTGGCGGGTCCGTGAGGCTTTGCGTGAACGGAACTGGACTGATGTCCTGATGTTTATCGACGCGCTGCCACCGGCTTGGCGTCAACAGAACGAATGGCGGTATTGGCGAGCCCGGGCGCTCGCCAATACCGGTCATAAGCAGGCCTCGTTGCGGATTATGAAGCACTTAGCCGGTCATTTCGGGTATTACGGTTTCTTGGCGGCCGGTCGTCTGGGTCTTCCTTACCACATCCCGAACATACCTTTGCGCGAGCCTACAAGTGTGCTGCGATCGGTAGCCGAGCGGCCCGAGGTCAGGATGGCGCACGAACTCTATCGTCTGCACCAGCACCGCGAGGCGCGGGCGCTCTGGTTCGCCGCCTTACACGGGCTTTCGGAGCAAGATATCGAGGCGGCCGCCTTGCTGGCCTCGCGTTGGGGTTGGCGCGATTGCGCGATCCTAACCATCGCCGGGACCGATGCCGTGCATGCTTTGGCGATTCGTTTTCCTCTGCTCTATAAGCCTCTCATCGAGGCCGATGCCCGATTGAACGATATCGATCCGGCGTGGGTTTACGGAATTATTCGCCAGGAAAGCGCCTTTATTTTCGATGCTCGCTCTGATGTCGGCGCGCTGGGTCTCATGCAGTTGATGCCGCAGACCGGGTTTATCACCGCGCGTGAGATCCATCTCGCCATTACCGGCGATCGGGATCTCATCGACGTCGACAACAACGTCGATGTGGGGACGCGCTACCTGGCTGATGTTCTGATTCGTGCGCGCAACGAGGAGCCGGTCGCCACCGCGGCTTACAATGCGGGGCCCACGGCCGCGGTGTCCTGGTTGCCGATAAA
>JAJYPQ010000326.1 GCA_021795255.1 Pseudomonadota bacterium | reverse complement strand
GGCGCAGTATGCACGGGCGGTGGCGGACCATCTCGGTACGGCGCATACCGAGCTCTATGTGACGTCCACAGATGCCATGAATATTATCCCGCGGTTACCAGAACTCTACGACGAACCCTTTGCCGATTCTTCACAGATCCCGACCTTCTTGGTATCAGAACTTGCGCGACAGCAAGTGACGGTGAGTTTGTCGGGAGATGGAGGCGACGAGTTGTTCGGGGGTTATAACCGATATTTTTGGGGGCGTCGTCTATGGCAGCGGTTTGGTCTGGTGCCTGCACCGGCCCGCCGGGTGATAGGGTCTCTGCTGAACTCGCTTCCTCCGGGCTTTTGGGAAGCCATTCTGAACCCTGTCATGCCGTTATTACCGTCGCGTTTACGAGTCCGGCAGCCGGGCGAGAAGATGCGCAGATTGGCTGAGGTGTTGGGCCATGAGTCGCCGGACGCTCTGTACTACCAGCTGGTGTCGCATTGGGCAAATGCTGCCGCGGTGGTGGTGCGGGGGCAAGAACCGCTCACCGTGTTGACGGACCCGAGTCGGCGCGCGAAGCTGCCGGACTACACTGCGCGTATGATGTATGCCGATCTGGTCACTTATTTGCCCGATGATATTCTTGTCAAGGTTGATCGAGCCAGCATGGCGGTGGGCCTCGAGGCGCGGGTGCCCCTCATTGATCACCGTCTAGTGGAGTTCGCGGCCCGGGTCCCATTATCGATGAAGATACGAGGCGGCGAAGGCAAGTGGTTATTGCGACAGGTATTGTATCGGCATGTACCGAAAGCGCTCATCGATCGGCCCAAGATGGGTTTTGGCGTACCGATAGACTACTGGTTGCGAGGCTCGTTGCGAGATTGGGCCGAGAGCCTCCTCTCGGAAGATCGTTTGCGGCGGGAGGGGTTTTTCGACCCGGCGCCTATACGTAAGAAATGGGCCGAACACCTCAGCGGGCATTCAAACCATCAGTACCTTCTGTGGGATGTTCTGATGTTTCAGGCGTGGTGGGAGCGACAGAAGGATGCTTGCGAAGGCATCTTGCCCTCAAGCCCCGTTGTTTTGGCTTAGGGGTAGATGAGTTTACCCACGATGACGGACGAGGGGTCTCATCCTGTGCCAGTCGGGACCCGCAGGCTCGATGGAAGCTTATTATTTGTCGTCAACTCAGCGGAGTTTTTTCTTTCGCATAGGTTAGCGTTAGCGTTGGCAGCCGCGACGGCAGGTCTGGATGTTGCGGTCGCAACGCCGGCGGGGTCCGGCGTAGATGAGATCGTGAATCTTGGGTTTCCCCACCATCCTATAGCAATGACACGCCGTGGCACCAAGCTATGGCAGGAAGCGATGTCTGTATGGCAACTCGGGAAGCTTTTCCACCGTATCCGTCCGGACATTATCCATGCTGTTACGATTAAGCCCGTACTCTACGGGGGTATCGCGGCGCGAATGGTAGGTGGTTCGGCCGTCGTGAGCGCCATTACCGGACTGGGGGAAGTGTTTATCGCGCGGGGCGTCGGCGCTCAAATGCGTCGCTATGGTGTAATGCGGGCTTATCGGGTGGCGTTGGGGCACTCTGCTAGCCGGGTGATCTTCCAGAACCCCGATGATCGGGCGCAGTTTGTCGAGAGGCGATTGGTAGCACCTGCGCGTACAGTGCTTATTCGCGGGTCGGGCGTCGATATGGAGTCATTTCCCATCACACCTGAGCCCGATGGCGTACCGGTTGTTATGCTAGCCGGACGTATGTTGTGGTCCAAAGGAGTGGCGGAGTTCATTGCGGCCGCACGCCATCTTCGCGCACAGGGCTTCAGCGCACGTTTCGTATTGGTCGGCGACACAGACCCTGGGAACCCGCAGGCGATTCCGACATCGGTTCTGGCGAAATGGCAGCAAGAGGGGGTCATTGATTGGTGGGGTTTCCGGCAGGATATGGCGATGGTGTTGGCGGCCGCCCATATCGTTGTCTTACCAAGTTATTATGGAGAGGGTGTACCCAAGGTGCTTATTGAGGGAGCGGCCCTTGGGCGTGCGTTGGTTGCAACAGACGCTCCCGGTTGTCGGGAGATAGTACATAACGAGCGTGGCGGACTTTTGGTACCGGTCAAGGATGTAGCGGCGTTGGAGACCGCTCTCGTGCGTCTTATAAAGGATACACCGCTGCGCCGTACCTTTGGTGCCTATGCAGCACAACTTGCGCGAGCGGAATTTTCTGTTGAGCGAGTAATCTCCGATACCTTTGATCTTTATGCCAGCCTATTGGGTGGAGATCGCCGCTAATAGATATTCAGAAGCGCGGCAAATGTAGCGCGTCAAAAAAATGACAATGATCAGGGACGATCGCTAATAAGACCCGTTCTATCAGCGATGACCCACTATCCCTGCGCCCGATCCCTTATATATACGGAGCGGGTGCTTGCCGCTTCTGCCCTTATCCGAGATTTCCCATTACGGCCCCATTCCTAATGGAAGCCGTTAGCCTAAAAACCGCAGTTGACTTCACCCCCTAACGATACAAAGCTAAGCCAGACGGCGGTTTGCGGCGGTTTTGACGACCCCGGAGGACTCACTCAGGGTTACGCAAAACGGAAGGCCCTGAAGACCCCCAAACCGGTCGCAGTGAACACCTTCGGGGGCCGTATCCACGTCGAGTGGGACCGCAAGGCGACGGGAAACAAGAAGGCGCGGTGGTGGGCTATATAACCCCCACAAGCCCGGACGCCCCGCCCAGAGCTACCACAGCGCTCATGGCCAATACGCGGCTGGCTTTGGGCGTGGAAGTCATGCCGGGTAACGCCAGCGCTCTTCTGCACAGCATGCCGAGCATCTGGGCGTGGCTCGATGCTCTACCTCCCGCTGAACGCCCGGCCCTCTTGCGCGGTGACATTGCCGATGGGAATGAATCGGTCCTTCGAGAGGCAGAGGCGCGCCCTCAGCCCTATGTCACGAAATGGCGGCTCACCAAGAACGGGAAGCCTCTGGTGACCAAGCTTTTTGCCCACCCCGATTGGGATAAGGCCGGTCAGGACTGGGCTGGGCGGGAAGACACTCTCCCGCTCTCGGGCTGGAGCCGGCCCCGGCGCGTCATCGTTCTGCGTCGCCCGATCAAAGGCGATGTGCTCATAGCCGCCCAAGATGACCCCCAGGACACGTTGGCGTTCATCGAAATCCAAGCCACCGCTGCGGCCTATGAGTCTGCGGTTTCCCCTGGGACGCAAGGCGACCGGTGACTTCCACCGACGACGAGATCCGTGCCGCAGCCCCCCTCTATCGTGACTGCGCAGACGCTGAAAACAAATTCGATGAGTTGAGGAATCAAGGGAGCTAGGGTGGCGTTACCACCCCTGATCTCAAACGCTGCCGCCTCAGGGCGAGCATGGTGGCGCTTGTCTACAACCGGTGGAATCTGTTCGTGCGCCTGGCCAACCTGTATAAACACTACGAAGCGATTACCAGTCGACCGCTCTTACTCTCCATGGGGTCGCCACGAAGACCTAACACGGCGGCCAGACGACACTGATCAACACCCGCCACTATGCAAAACAGGTCACCATTCAAGCGGTGCTCACGCGCTTGGCGGCCTTTCTCGGCTCACTCAAATCCACTCCCGAGCAGTTGACCGCCACCGACCGCATCACGCTCGTCTTGAAGCGCGTGTTTGCGAAATTCCTTGGAGGACGGGCTGGGCCACCGGCCCTCAGGCTGGCCGGAAAACTGGCGATGTGAGGGCTCAACTGCTTTCTAGGATGAAATCTGGCTTGCGGACAATCGCGCTCTGAACATGGAGCTGCAGAAAGAACAGCGCCGGGAACGGCTGCGGGCGGCCGCCTAATGAAATCCTCCCTCATACCAAAAGGGCATTTGCACAACCTAACGGACATAACCTGCTTGGCAAGCTGGGGCGACCATGTATGGACCCAGTGTTTCCTTCGCATACCCCGCTAAATCGAGGACTTCCAACGCCCACGATAAGGGAGTATTTTCCTGACTAGGCCCTTATATGAAAGACGCCATGATCACCGATATCATCAGTCACCCTATTGGTCTTTATGCGCTGACAGCCGAGGGCGATTTGGGCTTTTTTTCCGCGAACCAGGAGTTCAAGATCGATCGGGAGGCGACCGCCACTCTCCAAACCCGCCAGTTGAATCTCGATTTGTTGCGTGAACAGCTGACGCAGAAAGACCCCGAGCGTTTGCGAATCGCCGTTATTGGTCGGGCCGCGAGTGCACGCGACTGGGGCGCGACCTCGATGTTTCTCGAAGACTCTGTTGTGCGGGACCTCTATCCTGTGAGTGGGGTCGTCGCCGCCGGTCTGACGGCATTCCAAAAGAAAAATCAGGAGAAGAGTGTTTACCGGGGCATGGAACTTTTGCTGGAATATCGAAGATTGCAGTATCCAGATACGCCAGTTTACTGTCCGGTGTTGTTCGACCAAGGACTTACGCTGAGCTGCTACCGTGGCATTGGGGGGTGCGTGATGCCGGAGAACGCTCGCGCTCGAGCGGTGGATGTCCTGAATTTGATTTCGGTTGCTCCGGCCGCCAAGCACAATGCTGCGATGGTGGGTAAGATCAAGGCCAAGCAGCACGCGGCCCTTATTCATAAGGAGTGGCGCCGGGCAGGCCAGTTCGAGGTTCTTTCCGCGCCTCGTCCGGCGCCCGCGAGCCTAAGTCCTGCGGGTGAAGTATACGCTGAGGTCGATAGTCGTAGTGAACACCAAGTCGCGTTCACGGAACAAGATGTCGAAGCGGTCCGCCTGGCGCAACGCCTGGCCCTCACCCAGCATTGGCAAGAGGTATCATCTCCACAAAGAGCGGCCGAAACGCTGCGGGTGTTCACCCATTTCCGGGACTTGTCGCCTAAGGCGCTTGATTTGATCGCCGCTAAGGCGACACTTTTCACAGCGACCCCCGGGACCCGTCTCTTGCAGGAGGGGACGAACACCCCCTGGAACCTCTATTTGTTGGAGGGCCAAGTGCAATTGGCTTCCAAGGACCAAATGACGGTTACGGTCGAAGCGGGGACGACGGCGGCGAAAAGCGCGATTGCGTTTCTGAAACCTCGGAAATACACCGTGACGGCGCTCACGGATGCCCGGTTTTGGTGGGTCCACGATATCGTCTTGCAACGTGCCGGGGTGGGCGTCTAAGACGCTCGACCCGCGAGTGGGTCGGGCATCGGCCCACGGCTCGGCGACGGA
>JAJYPQ010000325.1 GCA_021795255.1 Pseudomonadota bacterium | reverse complement strand
GCGGGCGCGTAACCCAATAACTCTGTCATGAAGGGATTGGCATCGGCGATGCGTCCGCTGTCGGCATCGAGGATCAGGATCCCGTCTTGCGCCGCCTCGAACAGCCGCCGGAACCGGACCTCCGAACGCCGTACGATTTCGCGTGATGCCAGTTGTTCCGTAATATCCTCAATGGAGAGCACGATCATGTCCGTGGCGCCGGGATCCCCATCCAAGCGCCGGGCGTTGAGGCGCATCGTCCGGCGTCCCAGGTTCGGAACGGTGTGCACTACCTCAAAGTCCTCAAGGACGCGGTTAAGGGGCAGGATATCGACGAGCACGGTGCGCAATTCCGCGATGTTCCACGCCCCGCCACTCAATTCCCAGATCAGGTGGCCTTCGACGTCGGCCGCCGACAACTGAAACGTCTTATAGAAGGCATCGTTCGCCATATGTACGCGCAGCGTGTCATGGAGTGCCACGAGCGGTACGCGCGCCGTTCTTAGCATGGCCTCGGCATACGCCAGAGCCTGTTGCGCCTTTAGCATACTAAGCTTCAAGGCGTCTATGCTCACGAGAACCATGACCGCCCCGTCGATCCTTGCATCGAGCGTCAGATACGGCTGGATGCGCAAGAGGTACCAGTGGCCGTCTTGATCTCGGACTTCGCGTTCACGCGCCGTGGCGGTATCGATAGCTGTGGCGGTGAAATGCGCAAGGTCTGGGCAATCGAGGTGATGCCGGATCCCGCTCATCATCTGGCCGATATCGGAGGCGGTAAGGTCAAAAAGCGGGGCGGCGAGCGCCGTGAAGCTCCGTAGGCGCAGATCGCGAGTCAGCACCAGTATGGGAAGATTGACACTCAGTTGCAGGTTGCTTAGATCATCATTCAACCGGTTCAATTCCGCGTTGCGGTGCACCATCTCGGTGTTGATGGTGATCAGCTCTTCGTTGGCGGATTCCACTTCTTCCTGCGAGGTCTGTAGCTGCTCATTGATGCTTTGCAGCTCCTCGTTCGCCGACTGCATTTCCTCATTGCCCGCCTGAAGCTCTTCATTCGCGGTTTCATACTGCTCTTGAAGGGCTTCCATGTTGTCGCGCAGTTCAGAAAGTTCGCGTTCGCTGCGCAGCGCGCGCCGCAAGGTGACCCTTTGATTCCTGGGTGTGGGCGGGGGCGGGGGCGACTCCGCCTCTTGCGCGATCGGCGCCTGGCGGCGGGACGTTTCCAACGACTCAAATAAGACGAGGTAGTGCCGTTCTCTCAGGTTCTTTAGCGGGATGATCTCAATCGTGACGCCGGAAAAACTCCGTCCCTCCTCATCCGTCGGCTGGTGGCGCTTACGAACTACGCTCTCGCTCTTCATGGCCCTCGTGAGGGCGGCACGCAAAGGAGCCCGCATATCCGCGCGCGCCATGTGCAGCACGTTAAAGCCCGCCTTTTGGCTCGGGGGTTCGAGGTAGGGACTGGTCGCGCCACGAAACTCGAGGATGTCGCCATCGGCGTTGATCAGAACGCCGGGCGGCGCAAAGCGCTTGACGATGACCCGATCGGCCTCGCGTTGGGCATTTAACTCGAGGGGGTGGCGCGTCCGTCGGGGGGGAGCGTCGGTGTCTCTACGCGAGCGTCCTGGGGCGAGTCGCTGGCGCGCGATCGGTGGGAAAACCGGTCGGACCCCGGTTTTTTTAGTATAGATCCGTCGTTTCTTGTCGAACGTTTGGAAGAGCTCCGTGGCCGTTCCCGCCGATTCGGATGTCCCGAGAAGCAAAAAGCCCTCGGGCTTCAAGGCGTAATGGAAGGTTGTCAGAAGCCGTTTCTGGATGGCAGGTGCCAGATACATCAGGGCATTGCGACAGCTGATGAGGTTCATGCGTGCAAACGGCGGGTCGCTCAAGAGGTTGTGGCGCGCAAACACGATCTGCTCCCGCAGGTCTTTGCGGATGCGATAACCCCCGCTCTCGCTTACAAAAAAGCGCCGCAGCCGTTCGGGTCCGACCTCGTGCGCCAGGCCTTCCGGATAGAGCCCGGCGCGCGCCGTGTCGATGCGGCTTGCGCTTAAGTCAGTTGCAAAGATCTGGAGGTCGCGCCGACCACCCTCGGCCTGTTCGCGGGACTCGGTGGCAACCATGGCCAGGGAATAGGCCTCCTGGCCCGTGGAACAGGCTGGGATCCAGATTCGCAACGGGTCTTCGCGCCCGGAAGCGAAAAGGGCGGGGAAGACGTTCTGCTGCAAGGCCTCAAAGACGTCCGGGTCGCGAAAAAATCGCGTGAAGCCGATCAGCATGTCGGCCGTAAGCTGATCGAGCTCCTCGCTATTCCCGCGCAGCAGCCGTACATAATCGGCCGTATGCGTGATGCCGTGTAAGGCCATGCGCCGACTGATGCGGCGTTCTATTGTGATCGGTTTATAGAGCGAGAAATCCACGCCCGAATACTTGTGAGCGAGAGGATAGATCGCGCTGATGTCTTGTGTCTCGGGGGCGTCGGCCTGCACCTTCAAAGTCTTGCGTAAGCCCTTGGGGGCAGAATGACTCCCCGCTGGATGCGCGGGCTCATCTGCGTTAACCGAAGAAAGCGGCGCGCTTTCGTCATGGGCGACGTAGGGATGGCTTGCTATGCGCGTAAGTTCGCCGGCGATTTCCTTCGGCGCTAGCACGAGATCGACGCAGCCTGCCGCGACCGCGCTTTGTGGCATCGAGCGATAGCTGGCGGAATCGTCCTGCGCGAGCGTGATGCCGCCGTGGGCCTTGATGGCCTCTAGCCCGGCGGTCCCATCAAAGGCGTTGCCGGAAAGGACGATGCCTATGGCGCGTTCTTTACAATCGCGTGCCAAGGATTCAAAAAAAATATCGACCGCTCGTGCCGCCCCCGGCGTCGGGTCTCGCGCCTGTAATACCAACACACCCCGGGCGATGCGCAGGGAGGTATTGGGGGTTATGACGTAGACGTGGTTCGGCAAGACGCGCTGTCTATGCGTGGCCTCGTGGACCGGCATGGCGGTCATCGCCGACAAAAGGTGGGGCAATGTGCTGGTGTGCGCGGGGGCCAGGTGTTGCACGAACACAAAACCCATACCGGTGTCCGCCGGGAGGTGGGCTAAAAGCTGGCTGAACGCCTCGAGTCCGCCCGCCGAGGCCCCGATACCTACGATCGGAAAGCGTGAACCGGCAGACCGAGCCGCGCGAACTTTCACAAATGCCTCCTGGTTCGTCATTGGCGAACCTCCTTGGATGGGTCTCATGGTCCACACAAGAACACATGGCCCCGCGCAATAAAGAGTAGACCGGCGCCCGTGCTCGCACAGTCCCCCGGTCGTGCCGGAGCGCGGATGGGCGCTGTGGTCGTGGGCTCATGGCTAAAACCCCTGGGCGCCCACACGGTCGGCCAGGCGCGGTGTTGACATGGGTCCCACGATAGACGCTATGGCACTATCGAAAAACCGTCAAGAGAGACAAGACAGCAACAGGTTATCCCATCGATGATGTCAGGTCATCATAGCCCCATGTCAAGACGGGCAGGACCGTGCATGGCTTAAAAGGCGTTGTGATTGCGCCCTTATCCCGACCACAGCCGAAACCTAAAATCCTGGTTTTCCTGGAGCGGGAGATGCAAACGCACCGTTCCAGACTACAACGGCCCCCTTTTGTCGTTCAGGATGACTTTTGGCAAAAACCGATTTTCGGGCGGAATAGGCGTCGGCGCGCAGGCGAGATTGGCGCGCCGGTGACAAAGAGCCTATGGACATTCTTTCCAGGACCCTACGCGTGGGCTTTTGTGAAAGACGGTACCTTTAGATGGCCCCGAGGGCGTGGCCTCTCGTGAGGGACTCCACCCCGTGGGACAGTCTCTCGATCATTACGGGATGATCGGCCGGGTGGATTAAGCGTCAAGAGCCCAGGACCCTTCGTGTCAACCTCCCACGGTGTCCGTCGATTTAGCCCCGATGACGTCTCTCATGATGAAAAGCCGAAGGATTGGGCATAAAGAGGCGTGCGCGCCCCGAGCTTTTCCGTAAGACAAAAGCCGCGGGTCGGGGCCTCACGCCCCGACCCGCATGCCCGTAAGGCCTAGAATGTAAGCCCAGTCTCGATCATGCCGCGCACCTGGTTTGGTGCGGTGCCGGCCGCACCGAAGGCCGCCGTGCTGCTCGTGACACGCACATAGGAAAGTTCGACACGCGCGAAGAAGCCCTTGTCCTGGAAGGTCGGCGTGATCGTAAGCGACCAGGCCTTGGCGCCGGGTCCGTAGCCGAGGAGGTTGTTGTTGCCGCCGTTCGAATCGGCCGGGTTACCGGTGCTGGTCTCGTACTCGGCGCGGCCGGCGGTCGACCACATCGGCGTGAAGTGGTAGTTGGCAAGCATCGCCGCCCCGAAGACGTGATCGGAGTGGGCAAAGCCCGCGCCCAGCTTCGCCGAGCTCGGGGCATAGATGTACTGCAGGTAGGGCGATACCGTGAGCGCGCCGACCTTGGTGGTGTAGAGCAGGTTGTAGATGTCGCTGTTGTCGAGGGCCTCCGGGGCGGCGTAGACCTGATTGATGGAGATGGGATAAAGAGGATTGGTATTGTTGTTGAGCACAGTCGAGCCGAAGTGGTGATAGAAGAACACCGAGGCGGTGCTGGTCTTGTTCAAGGCATAGCTAAAGAGCCCGGTCAGGACGTTGTAGTGCCCGGAATAGTAGCCGTCGTTGACCGACAGTGAGGCGCTCACGGGTCCCGTCGAGTAGTTGACCTGCGCCCCGCGGCTCACCGCGTTCTCGCTGCTCCAGAGCAGGCCGCGCTCGATGTTCTGATCCATCCAGCTCCATGTGGTCTCGCCGCCCATCAGGGTCGGGAGCTTGCCGACTTCCACCGAGAAGTTGCTGGTCGGGGCGAGTGTGATATAGGCCTCTGGGACCGCGCCGTAAAAGTAGTCAGGCACCGCCGGCGTCGGGAGTATCGGCTGGCCCAGGGTCGGGAAGTTGTAGGACCCGGCCATGGCGAAGAACTGCACGAGGCCCGTGGTCTTTTGTAGGATCATCTCGGCGTTCGTGATGTCGAGCCGCGTGTGGCGATCCGTGCCGTAGGCCGCAGGGCCCGTAAGCGTCACGGGGTTGCTCTGCCAGGTGCCGGCGGCGCTCAGCACGCCCTCCGCTGACAGGGTGCCAAGCGGTCCGCCCGAGAAGTTGATGGCCTCGGGGGCGTTCAGGGTGGCGTGGGCATGGGGGGCGGCAAGGCCC
>JAJYPQ010000019.1 GCA_021795255.1 Pseudomonadota bacterium | reverse complement strand
CAATTCGCGATGTTGCCACATTGCTCGGCTTTTACCACATAAGCGGTCTTCCGGTGGTAACAGACGACGGTACTATCGTGGGGGTTGTATCTGAGAAAGATGTCCTCCGCGCGATGTACCCCAAGATCGACGAGGCCATTCAGATGTCCCAGTCCATACAATTCGATACGCTTGAGAAAGAGTTTCATGACGTCTTGGACGCGCGTGTCTCGCAATTCATGACATCGCATGTCTTCACTGTCGGGCCGGACGACCCCATTTTGCGCGCGGTCGCGGTTATGATCGCACACAAGATTCGGCGCATTCCCGTCGCGGTTGGAAAGCGGCTGGTGGGAATCCTTAGTATCGGCGATGTGCATAAGGCGGTTTTGAAGGAGACCTTCGATAGGAAATTCGGCCAACAAGGAGGTAAGACCGATCTGAAGCCCCGCCGCTAGGCTCTCGCGGTATTCTGGCACGACACGACAAACGATCCGAGGAAGATACTGATGGATACAGGGGCACACGAAAATGCGGTCGGGCAACGGCCTCAGGGATTAACGCAATCGGAGGTCGCAGAGCGGCTTGCCGAATTCGGGCCGAACGTCATTCGCGAGGACAAGCCCGACCCCTTCCGCCTCTTTTTCAAGAAATTATGGGGTCCGGTCCCGTGGATGCTCGAAGTGACCCTGGTGTTGGAGCTGATTTTGGGGAACCGCATTGAGGCCGTCATCATCGCCTTTCTGCTTTTGTTTAACGCCGTTCTCGGCTTCATGCACCAGCAGAAGGCCCAGAACGCCCTCAACATGCTTCGCAATAAACTGCAAATTATGGCGCGGGTACTGCGCGACGGGGCCTGGATCCAGATACCGTCAGCGGATCTGGTGCCAGGAGATTATGTCCACCTGCGGGTCGGTGATTTCGCCCCAGCTGATCTTACCTTGGTCGAAGGCCAGGTGTTGGTCGACCAGTCAGCGCTCACCGGCGAGTCGGTTCCGGTCGAACGCGAACCAGGAGAGGCGGTCTATTCAGGATCGGTGTTGCGCCGCGGAGAGGCCAGCGGCACGGTCACAGCGACCGGCAGCCATAGCTTTTTCGGAAAGACGGCCGAGCTGATGCGCGGGGCCGGGAGCCGCGGCCATGCCGAAGCACTCGTGATGTCGATCGTGCGCTACCTGCTTATGATGGATGCGGCCTTGGTGGTCGCGATCTTGATCTACGCCTTCGCGACGCACTTGAACCTTATGCAGGTGATGCCGTTTGCGCTCATCCTCCTCGTGGCGTCTGTGCCGGTTGCGCTCACCGCCACCTTCACGCTGACGAGCGCTGTCGCATCGCTCGATCTCTCCAGTAAAGGGGTTTTACTGACGCGCCTTGCCGCCATCGAGGAATCGGCGGCAATGAACGAGCTGTGTAGCGATAAGACGGGGACGCTTACCTTAAACGAACTGACACTGTCGGCGACCCAGGCCGCCGATGGTATCGAGGACGCGGATCTTGTTTTTATGGGGGGACTTGCCTCCGACGAACGCACCCAAGACCCGCTTGATAAGGCCATTCTGGAAAGTCTGAAGGCCAAGGGCATAAAGCTCCCGGAAAAAACCAGTTTTGTGCCCTTTGATCCCAGCACGAAGCGATCCGAGGCGACCTTTATGCATAACGGCACGCCTTGGCGCGCGATCAAAGGGGCGCCCCATGTCGTTGCCAAACTGGCCGGAGTCGAGGGCCCGTTCTGGGAATCGGCGATTGCTGATCTCGCGGCGAGCGGGGCCCGGGTTCTGGGCGTGGCTGCAGGGCCCGAGGGGCAACTGCAGTTCCAGGGGCTTTTGGCCTTGGCCGATCCGCCGCGTCCCGAGGCGCGCGCCATCATAGCGGAGCTTAAAAAGCTTGGTGTCCGCGTGCGCATGGTCACGGGCGACAGCATGGCCACCGCTCGCGTGGTGGCCGCCGAATTGGGTATGGAGAGCGTCCGAATGGGGGGGCGCGAGGACATTGCGGCCGGAGCGATCTGTGATATTTACGCCGGTGTCTACCCAGAAGATAAGTTTCGTCTTGTCCAGGCGTTTCAAAACATCGGCCACACAGTCGGCATGACCGGCGATGGTGTAAACGATGCCCCGGCCTTAAAGCAAGCCGAGGTCGGCATTGCGGTTTCGACCGCCACCGACGTGGCCAAGGCCGCCGCCAGCATGGTCTTGACGGATTCCGGGCTTAAGGGTGTGGTGGAGGCGGTGAAGACGGGGCGGCGGGTCTACCAGCGGCTTTTAACCTATACGTTGAACAAGATCGTCAAAACAATACAGGTCGCAGTCTTCCTGAGCCTCGGGCTTATCGTGTTTAGGCAGTTTGTTGTGACACCACTCTTGGTGTTGTTGTTGCTGTTCGCCAACGACTTTGTGACGATGTCGATCGCGAACGACAACGTACGAGTCTCGCAGCAGCCAGATATCTGGAACGTCCGGGTCCTCATAAAGACCGCAATCATTATCGCGGTCGCCTGGCTTTTCTATATATTCGCGGTCTTTATGGTTGGTAAAGACATACTGGCCCTCCCGATTGCGAGCCTCCAGACCTTGAGCTTTTTGGGGCTCGTCTTCTCGGGGCTCGCTAACGTCTTTCTGGTGCGGGAACGCTCCTATTTTTGGTCCTCGCGACCGGGCAAATACCTTCTCATCGCAAGCGGCTCTGATATCGTGTTGGTCTCGCTGTTCGCGCGCTTTGGGATCTTAATGGCACCCATACCGTGGCCATACATAGGCGCACTACTGGCGTTCACCGTAGCCTATATCGTCCTCCTGGATCTGATAAAGGTTCCCTTATTGCACGATGGTTCTACTCGCAGAGGCGGCGTGGCCGCCTGATCGGGCTGCACGCGGCGGGCCAGCCGACCTAGTCCTAAGACGGGTCGGCTGCGCTGCACCATGGTGTTCATCGAGAAACGAGCCGCAGACCCACGACAATCGGCGCTAAAGGATATAGCGCGCCAGGTCTTCGTTGCCCGCCAAGGCCTCCAAGTGCTGATCGACGTAAGCTGCGTCCACGGAAACATGCGCCCCACTTTTATCCGGGGCTTCATACGAGAGGGTCTCTAGCAGGCGCTCCATGACGGTGTGCAGCCTGCGGGCACCGATATTCTCGGTCCGCTCGTTCACCTGAAAGGCGAGCTCGGCAATGCGCCGTATCCCGTCTGCCGTGAATTCGAGACCGAGTCCTTCGGTCGCCAAAAGTGCTGTATATTGCACCGTCAGCGACGCATGGGTGTCTTTGAGGATGCGCTCAAAATCATTCGCCGTAAGGGCATCGAGCTCCACGCGGATAGGAAGACGCCCCTGCAGTTCGGGTATCAAATCGGACGGCCGCGCTACGTGAAAGGCGCCTGAGGCAATAAAGAGTATATGATCGGTGCGCACCATCCCATACTTGGTCGATACCGTCGATCCCTCCACGAGCGGCAACAAATCGCGCTGAACCCCTTCCCGAGAGACTTGCGGACTTTGACTTTCGGAACGGCCCACGATCTTATCGATCTCGTCAATAAAGACGATCCCGTGCTGCTCCACGCGGTCAACCGCTCGGGCCTTCAAATCCTCTTCATTCACCAAACGTGAGGCCTCTTCCTCGGTCAGCAATTTCATGGCTTCACGCACCTTGACCTTGCGTAGCTTGGGATGCTTGTTGCCGAGATTTTGGAACATTCCTTGAAGCTGGCTCGTCATCTCCTCCATTCCCGGCGGCGCGAAGATCTCAATACCAGCAGGGGATGGGTGCAGCTCGATCTCGATTTCCGTTTCATCCAACTCACCATTCCGCAATCTCTGGCGAAAGCGTTGCCGAGCTGCCCCACCCTCATGATCCCCGTCCGGGCGGCCCATTGTGTAGGCAGTCTCCCTAGCGCGCGGCACCAACACATCAAGCACCCGCTCTTCGGCGGCATCCCCGGCCTGGGACCGCACGCGCTCGACCTCTTGGGATCGGATCATTTTCACGGCGATCTCTACGAGATCTCGAATAATGGAGTCTACATCCCGACCCACGTAACCGACTTCGGTGAACTTGGTCGCCTCGACCTTCAAAAACGGGGCCCGAGCAAGCCGCGCAAGGCGCCGCGCGATCTCGGTCTTGCCACAACCGGTTGGCCCTATCATAAGGATGTTTTTCGGCGTGATCTCCGTGCGTAAATTCGCGTCCTGGACCTGCGCCCGACGCCAACGATTACGCAGCGCGATGGCAACGGCCCGTTTGGCCGCCCCCTGGCCGACGATATGTTTATCAAGCTCCTGTACGATTTCCCGCGGCGTCATATCCGACATCAGGGTGTCCCCAGTTCTTCAATGGAGAGATTATGATTGGTGTAAAGACAAATATCGCCGGCAATATGGAGCGACTTCTCGACCACCTCACGCGCCGATAATGAGGTATGGGTGAGAAGGGCTCGCGCCGCAGCCTGGGCATAAGGCCCTCCCGAGCCAATCGCAATCAGGCCTTCTTCCGGTTCGATAACATCGCCATTGCCGGTAAGAATCAGAGACGCCGTTCTATCGGCTACCGCGAGCAGGGCCTCCAAGCGGCGTAAAATCCGGTCGGTGCGCCAATCCTTGGCCAACTCCACCGCCGCCCGTGTCAGGTGGCCTTGGTGCTTCTCGAGTTTGGCCTCAAAGCGCTCGAATAAGGTGAAGGCGTCAGCCGTCCCGCCGGCGAACCCGGCCACAATGGTGTCCTTGTATAGCCTACGCACCTTGCGGGCATTGGCTTTCATGATGGTATGACCCATGGTGACTTGTCCGTCGCCGCCGATGACTACCGCCCCATTGCGTCGGACGGACAAAATGGTGGTCCCGCGAAATTGCTCCAACCGCACCCCCTCGGATAGATCCAACGTCTAATGTGGAGACGCGCGATCGCAAAGACAAGCCTCGGACCGAAGATCGATCACGGGTGCGCCCGGGAATTCGGCAGCGCCATTTGAGCGGCGACCACCCACGAGGCAATAGGCCTTCTGTTTGCGGCCGAGAACGTGACGAATCCCCACCGGGCGCAGCCCCGCGACCTTAAGGGGCGGCCCACAACCAGCCAGACGCATCCTTGGACCCAAAGCCAAATCCCTCTAAAGAGAGCTAGCTCAAAGGCCGCGGCCGATCTTTAGCGCGGCTTTCGGCGCGCCCGCGGGTGGGCGGTATCGTAGACCCGGGCAAGCTGCTGGAAATCGAGATGGGTGTAGATCTGGGTCGTAGTCAAGTGGGCATGCCCCAGAAGTTCCTGAACCGCGCGCAAATCCTGACTCGACTGAAGGATGTGGCTCGCAAAGGAGTGGCGTAGCATATGAGGGTGCAGAGGAACGGCAAGTCCGCGGGTTCTCGCAAAAACTGTAAGGCGTTTCTGAACAGCGCGCGCGCAAAGGGGACGGCCGCCGCGTCCGGTAAAGACCGGGCCCAGGGGGTCCCCCTCCGAGCGCAAAGGTAACCAAGCCTTTAACGCATCTCGGGCCACGCGCCCGATAGGGACGAGTCGCTCGCGTTTACCCTTCCCGGTTACACGCACCAAACCTTCGGCCAAATCGAGCTCGGTTACACGCAGATTAACGAGCTCGGAAAGACGTAGGCCAGCCCCATACAACAACTCCACCAGGGCCAGGTCCCGTATCTCCAGAGGGGTGGTCGGCGGATCACGCAAAAGACCGCTCAGTTGATCGACGCTGAGATCCGTCGGCAAGCGGCGAGGGGAGCGCGGGGCCTTGATGCCGCGAAACGGGTTGGTCGTTAATCCGAGCTCCCGATACAAAGTGCGGGCCGCGGCCAAGGACCGCGCAATGCTCCGGCCTTGAATCCCGGCGCGATGCAATGTGGCGACAAAGCGACGCGCCACCTCGGGCGTCACCGCTTCGGGCGCACAGCACGACTCAGAAACGGCGTAGCTTGCCAGGCGCTCCCAATCGATCCGATAGGCGCTGATAGTGTGGGCCGAGTAACGGCGCTCGAATAGGAGCCTCGCGATACAGTCTTCTACGGCTTGCGACCACGCACCGGCGCTCATGCCTTACGCCCTTTAGCGATTCAATTGGCGGGCGGCAGCCCGCATCACAAGCTCACCCAATCGACTCAAATAAACCGTACCGACCCCGACTGGGAAGCGCTGAGGATCGTGACTCCCAAAGAGCAAAGCCCCGCTGCGCACCGGATCGCGCAAGGGCACAAGGGCCACGGAACCGACCTCGGACTCCTGCGTACCCAATAAACCGCGAGCCTCCCCCAACACCGCCTTAGGTCCACACAGAGGTCTCTCTTGGGTGAGCGTCAGGGCCACACGCAGGCGTGGATCATCGGGGGCCACGAACTCAGGCCGCCCTCCGAGGGGACCGCCGTCTACCCCTAAGACGATAACCACAACATCGAGATGCAATTCATGACGTGCGAGATCGTAGGTGCAACCAAAGACGTCGTCGAGTGATGCGGCATCGATTAGCCCCACCGCCAGACGGTGCAGCTTTTCGGCCAAGGCGTCGTTATCGCGCGCGACCCCCAAAAACCCCTGCCGCTCCCGATCCTTAGCGACGATCCGTGCTCGCAGCAAGGCCACTTGCTTCTCTAATAGAGACGAGGCGCCGCCACGCCCTGCATGCGGGATCTGTAAAATCTCCAAAAGGTCTTCATGGCGCTGAAAATAGTCCGGGTTATCGCGCAAATAGCGGGACACCGCGTCCTCCCAGGAGAGCTCTTCGTTTGGTCGTTTCATGGCCCCGCCCCTACTGACTCACACTTCCGTCGTACACCCGGGCCGCCGGCCCTTGCATCCAGATCGGCCCGCGGCCATCCCAGCTCACCGTGAGGCGGCCGCCACGGAGGTAAACATCCACTGTATCATCAAGGAGGTGGCGCAACCTGCCGGCGGCCACCGCAGCACAGGCCCCGGTCCCGCACGCCAAGGTCTCGCCCGCGCCACGCTCATATACCCTGAGACGAATCGTACGCCGATCGACAATCTGCATAAAACCGGCGTTTACCCCTTCCGGAAAACGTTCGTGACGCTCGATAAGCGGCCCCTCCGTCAGCACCGAAGCGCGCTCAACGTCCTCCACCACCTGCACCGCATGGGGATTACCGAGCGACAGGACCGTTACATCCACCCTGCGCCCTGCCACATCTAAACTATAGACGATCGACTGTTCCGGCGCGATAAAGGGGACCGCGCTCGGGTTCAGACATACCGCCCCCATGTTGACAAGAACGTCCCCATCTGCCAGTAAACGCAAGGTAATGAGGCCTCCTTGCGTGCGCACGGTTATGATGTCCTTGGACACCAAACCCTCATCGCGCACATAGCGGGCAAAACAACGCGCGCCATTACCACACTGCTGAACCTCGGCTCCATCGGCGTTATAAATCCGGTACCGGAAATCGACCTCGGGCTCGGTACTGGCTTCCACGATCAAAACCTGATCACAACCGATACCAAAACGGCGATCGGCTATCCCTCGCACTTGTTCGGGCGTCAGATCAAGGACCTGACTTATGCCATTTAAAACGACGAAATCGTTGCCCAAGCCATGCATCTTGGTAAAAGCGAGTTTCGGCGGCAAGGTTATGGTCATAGTCCATCCCTAGAGCGAGGCACCCGCTCTCCCCGCATCAGGTCCTCGTAGGTCTCACGATCGCGGACGACGTCAAAGCGATCGCCATCGACCAGAACCTCGGGTGGACGCGGACGCGCGTTGTATTGGCTGCTCATCGAAAACCCGTAGGCCCCGGCATCGCAAACAGCCAAAAAGTCCCCGGCCTTGACCGCCAAGCTTCGCGCCCGGCCCAAGACGTCAGCACTTTCGCACACCGGACCCACGACATCATACAAGAGCCCCTTATCGGGTCGTTTCCTAACGGGAATGACACGTTGCCAGGCCCCGTATAGGGCCGGCCTGATCAAATCGTTCATGCCAGCATCAACGATCGCAAAGCGCTTGTCCGCTGTTTCCTTCAGATACTCGACACGCGCCACCAGAATTCCGCTGGCGGCCACAAGCGCGCGCCCTGGTTCCAACAACAGTTGCATTCCGCGCACATCATGGGCGGCCAGCCGATCCTTAATCAGACCGACATAGGCCTGGACAGTGGGCGGGTTTTCCTCTTGATAACGAATCCCCAGACCCCCGCCTACATCGATATGCTCGAGATCAAGTCCAAGCTCCCGCAATCGCCGCACCTCCGGCAAGACCCGATCCAGGGCATCAGCAAACGGGCGTAGCTCCGTCAATTGGGAACCGATATGGCAATCCACGCCGACAAAACGAAGACCGCGAAAGGACTCGGCCTTTCGGTAGAGAGCGACGGCCTCCGAAATCGGCAAGCCAAACTTATTTTCTTTAAGGCCCGTGGCGATATACGGATGGGTGCGGGCGTCGACATCTGGGTTGACGCGCAGGGACACCGGGGCCCGCAGGCCCATGCCCTCGGCCACGGCGTTCAGACGCACAAGTTCCGGCAGCGATTCGACATTGAAACATCGGATCCCAAGGGCCAAGGCCCGGCGCATCTCCGCTTCCGTCTTCCCGATCCCCGAAAACACAACGCGCGACGCATCGCCTCCGGCCGCCACCACCCGCTCAAGCTCCCCTTGTGACACGATGTCAAAGCCAGCGCCGAGGCCCGCCAACACCGAGAGCAGGGCCAAATTGCCATTCGCCTTGACCGCATAACAGATCAACCCCTCCGCAGGGGGCAGTGCCTCGCAAAAGGACGTAAAGGCGGAACAAAGCGCGCGCTTGCTGTAAATGTAGCAAGGTGACCCGACAGCCCCTGCAATATCAAGAACCGCCACCCCCTCGACAAAGAGATGGTCATCCCGGTAGGTGAGGTGTGTCATCTTCCGGTCACCGAGGGCCGAACCGAAGTAGGGGGCTTATGGGTTGGGAGATAAAGGGGCCCCTGTTTCCCACAGCCTACCAAGACCAGGGCCAGAATCACAAAAACGCTCAGCCGCCACGTCATGAGAGCTGCAACACGACATCGCGCCTTTTTAGATCATGAGTCAGGTCTTGAAGCGTCAAAAGACCCGCGCAGGGGAAGGCGCCCGGCTCGACCCCCCCGGCCACCCATTTGCGGACAAGTCCGATCGCCGGAACGCAGCGAATCGACAGGCCGTCTTCGCGCGCCACAAGCCCCGCGGTTCTGACCACAAGACGGCCTTCGGATTGGCCGGTCATGACGACAGTAAGGCCAAAAGCGGCCTGCCCAAACCCCCGCAGCCCCTTCTGCACCACCCGCAAAACCCCGGCAAGACGCCCCAGGTCACGAATAACCCCCCAACGATTCAAGGACCCAAGCCAGGCATGTCCCCGGTTTAAAAGCGGCAGCTCAAACCCGGTCCGGTAGGTCACGGCCGCGCCATACTGAGCGCTCAAAATCTCGACTTCCGGCGCGTCCCGCGCATAGAGGCGACGCCGTCCCAGCGGTACCGGCAGATTGACCGAGCGGGCGCGACTAAAGCCGGGCGCATCCCGCCAGCGGCCGTGCTCGCGTATCCGCACGGCTTGCCCCTGTGTCAGGAGCAAAGAACGGATACTGGCCGGCCCTTGCGGATTGCGATTCCCGGAGAGTACCGCAATATCGATTTGGTCGATCGTATCAAAGGCTGGCGCTACCACCTCCGCCAGCACCGAAGAAAACGCCAATACCGACCCGGCGCCTGACACAAGGGTCACGCCCCCCTCGAGAGCCCGCTGGGAGAGGTCCCGTATCCCCAGGATATAGGACCTCTCATCAGCCATGTCGACATAATACACGCCGCGGCGCGCGCAGCGTTCAGCGACGGCATAATCGCGCCAGTGGAAGGGACCGCAGGTATTCACGACCGCGAATACGCCATCTAAGCTCGCATTGAGTGACGTCGGGCGTTGCGGTTCAACCGCCACGAACGCGACCCCGACCTCTGCGGCCACCGCCTGACCCCGCCGCACGTCCCGGCCCCCTATGACGCACTCCACGGCCGGGTCCTGCGCAAGGATTTCCGCAATCCGCCGACCACACGTGCCATAACCACCCAGAACCAGGACTTTTTTCATCATGTGCCAAGAATAGAGGGTAAAAGGCTATCGACTCAAGACCGGAGGTCTCCGCGGGCCGGTTCCGGCCCGGTCCGGGGGGTCGGCCGGGCGCCTTGTGGGCTGGTCCTTTGCCGGTAAGCCCGCTAGGATGGCCGCTTCGGAGTCAGCCAAAAGCCTGCGGAAACCCAGGCCCTGGCGTTGCGTTTTTTCGAGACCAGACGAACGGTTGTTCGCGTACGACATAGGAGAGGGTGTCCATGCTCACAGAAGCAGAATACGAAGGCCTCGCTCACGAAACCCTCGCACAAATCGAACAGGCCATCGAAGCCAGCGGGACCGAGATCGAATTTGAAACGGAAGACGAGATATTGACGCTGGAGTTTCCGGACGGCTCGCGCATCATCATCAATAGACAGCGGCCCCTGAAACAGATATGGGTTGCAGCCCGGAGCGGGGGCTTTCACTATCAATACGACCCCGCCCAGAAACGCTGGATACGGGCTGGCGGTCAAGAATTGATCGCGGACCTCGAGGACTTCGCCGGACAACAGTTAAAGATGGCGGTTCGGCTCCGCTAAGCTATTCCCATGTCTCATCGCGCCTGTGGACGATAGTCCCTCGTTGCTCGCATTTAGGACACTCGACCAGGGTCACGTCGTCCGATAAGAGCGTAACTTCGTCGTGATAACACAAACTGCAGCGCGGGGTCTTACCCTCCTCGATCCAAGTACTCCCGATGGAATGGCAATTGTCGCACCGAAACAAGCGCAAATAAGGGCTTGGGCGCCGTCCGTGCCCCACCGCAAGGTCGTTCTCCTCGTACCGACACCCGAAACACCGAAACGCGGCTTTATGGCCCATGGGATCCCTTAGTCTGGAAAAATCAACGCCGCAACATCGCGGTAATGCTTCACATAGTGGACGACAAGGCCCTTGCGGACATTGTCCGGCAACTCCTCAAAATCATTGCGGTTGGCATCCGGCATGATGATCTCAGGAATACGGACGCGGCGCGCGGCGATGATCTTTTCGCGAATGCCCCCGACTGGCAGAACATAACCGGTCAGGGTTATCTCGCCGGTCATGGCCAAGGAGCGCGCCACGCGCTTGCCGCGAGCAAGTGACAAAAGGGCGCTCGCGATCGTGACCCCGGCGCTGGGACCGTCTTTCGGGATAGCGCCTGCGGGGACGTGCAAATGCAAGGACGCCTTATCGAAAAAATCCTCGGGGCAAGAGTACTGCTTACAATGGGAGGATACGTAGCTATAGGCGATCTCCGCCGATTCGCGCATGACATCACCCAGTTGGCCCGTCAATTTAAAGCCGCGACTGGCCCGATGGACGCGGGTCGCCTCGATGTCGAGTATCGCGCCACCCATGGGCGTCCACGCCAAGCCGGTCATGACACCAATGCCGCGCAGAGGTTTGTTCGGCTGGAATACCGGCCGATCAAGGTAGGCCTCGAGATTGCGCGGCCCAACCTTAATGGGTGGCTCTTTCCCGTTTATCATGGCAACGACCGCTTTACGCGCTATGGACCCGAGCTTCTTTTCGAGATTGCGAACCCCGGCTTCGCGGGCATAGCCCTCGATGATTTCTCGGATGGCCTGATCTTCGATACGCAACTGCCCGCGTTTCAGCCCGACCTTGCTTATCTGCTTTGGTAAAAGATGATGCTTGGCGATAGCGAGCTTCTCACTCGTGATATAGCCCGCGAGGCGGATCACCTCCATTCGATCCAAAAGCGGGCGCGGTATGGTATCGAGTTGGTTGGCCGTGCATACAAACAAGACCTTCGAGAGATCAAACCGAAGATCGAGGTAATGATCCAAAAAGTCCACGTTTTGCTCGGGGTCCAGGACCTCAAGCAATGCTGAGGCCGGATTGCCCTGGAAAGACGACCCGATCTTATCAATCTCGTCTAGCATGATGATCGGGTTCGCGACCCCGACCTCGCGGATGGCTTGAATGAATTTGCCCGGCATGGCCCCTATATAGGTGCGCCTGTGGCCCTTAATCTCCGCTTCGTCGCGCATCCCCCCGACCGAAAAGCGATAGAATTTGCGGCCGAGTGCCGTGGCAATAGACCGCCCGATCGAGGTCTTGCCGACACCGGGCGGGCCCACCAAGAGAAGGATAGAGCCTGCCACCTCGCCCTTCATGGCCCCCACCGCCAGGAACTCAATGATACGGTCCTTCACGTCGTCAAGGCCGTCATGGTCCAAGTCAAGCACCGCCCGCGCCTGCTTCAGGTCGATCTTGTCGCTCGAGTATTGGCCCCAAGGCAACAGGGTGAGCCAATCGAGATAATTTCTGGTCACGGCGTACTCGGGAGAACCCATCTCGAGAACCGCCATCTTCTGGAGCTCATCGTCGACCCGCTTCGCCGCGTTGGGCGGCAGAACAAGCGGCTCCAAACGGGCCCGAAACACCTCTATTTCTGCGGTCCTATCATCCTTGGCGATGCCAAGTTCCTTTTGAATGGCCTTCAACTGCTCGCGCAAAAAAAACTGACGTTGCTGTTCGTTGATCTTCTCTTCGACCCGCTCGCTGATGCGGGCCTGGGTCTTAGCTATCTCGACCTCCTTCTTTAACAGCAACAGAACCTTTTCCAGGCGCGGCTCGAGGTCCGTCGTCTTTAAAACGTCCTGTAACTCCTCCTTGCTGGCGGTGGTCAAGCTCGCGGCGAAATCACCGAGTCGCGAGGGCTCGTCTGGACCAAAACGCGTCAAAAAAAACTTGAGCTCTTCGCCGTAAAGAGGGTTCAGTGGCAAGAGCTCCTTTATGGTATTGATGATCGCTACCGAATAGGCCTTGGAATCGTCTGTTTCCCGTGTCTCCGCCTCGGGAAAATACCGCGCCTGCACGGCAAACGGCCGATCCTCGCTCAACCATTGCTCGATCTGGAAACGCTGTAGACCTTCGATGAATACCTGCAACATATCGCCGTTCTGCACTACTTTATGGAGACGGCAAGCCGTCCCCATAGGATAGAAGTCCGACCTCACCACCTCCGTCGCCTTATCCTTGCGCACGAGCACTAGGCCTACAATCTTGTGCGGGGTCCCCATGGCGAGCTCTACCGTCCTAAGCCAAGGCTCGCGCTCTAAGACCAGCGGGATGGCTTGGGCTGGGAAAAAGGGGCGATTGGTAATCGGCAAGACATGGACGGTCGTGGGCAGAACATCCCCGGCCCGAGCCAAAGTGCTGCCGGATGTGTTGTTAAGGGCTTGCGCCGCCTCGGATTCGCTACTAGTCATCAGATCGCATTGTGCTCAGGGATTGGTTTGAATGGGACCGCGCCTGCCGGCTTCAAGGACACACCCATTGTGCCAGACTAGAGAGGGCCGCGCATACGACAAGCGCAGGGCCCGATCTCGCTTCGCACTGCGGGCCCTAGCAAAGAAACCGCCCGAGCCTTATCATTTTCCCTGACAATTGAGGGACAAGGCCATGAAGAGACTTTGGCTGGTGGTAAACCTTCTCCTACTCGGCGGATGCGCGCGCCAGATTCCCCAGGAATTGCGTCAGCCCCACATTTCCCACGCAACCGTCATGGGAGCGCGCGCCCACGTGGTCCCGCTGGGTGTGCGAGTACGTTGGGGTGGGGTCATAGCTAAGGTCTCCAATACCCCGAAAGCGAGCTGGGTGCAGATCATCGCTAAACCCCTGCGTCACGATGGAAGGCCGCGCCGGACCTCCAAAAGCGGGGGCCGATTCTGGGCACGGGTACCCGGATTTGTGGATCCTGACGTCTATGCGCCGGGTCGTAAGATGACCGTGGTCGGCATCTTCTCGGGCTATCAAAAGGATCCGATCGGAAACTATTTGTATAATTTCCCGGTCGTGCGCACCCTCTCAACCTATTTATGGCGTCCCCGCCCCGTGAGACGCTACGCCTACGGTAGTGCTTGGCCATGGGGTTGGGGTGTGGGCTTTGGTCCTGAATTTGGCTGGGGCTGGGGTGGGGACGATGATGACGGGCCGGGGTTCGGACCCTAGCGCACCCTTGGAGGATTACGGCATGCCTCGTTTCACTCACAACACCCGATCGGCCACGTTTATCGCAGTCCTTGGGCTCATGCTGGCTGGCTGCGCCATACACCCCCGGCCGCGCGCCCTCCAGGTGGATAAGCGGCTAAGGCCCCAGGACGTACTCGCCCATCCGCGGGCAAACCAAGGGGCGCGCGTACGCTGGGGTGGCATGGTCATTAATGACAATGTGGGGCCCGTGCGCAGTACGCTGACAATTCTCGCTTACCCGCTCAGCCGGCGCGGACGCCCACTTTTACAGCACTCCTCCTTGGGGCGGTTTCAGGCCGTGGCGGCCGGCTACCTCGATCCGGCGGTATTTGCCCAAGGTCGACTCATTACCGTCGTCGGTTCGGTCGTCGGCACAAGGACTGGACTCATAGGGCAGGCGCACTATGTGTACCCACGGGTCCACATCCTAAAAACCCATATCTGGCGCTTCTATCGGCGCAGCCCGCGCTCCCATTGGGCGTTTGGTTTCGGGATCGGTCTTGGGATGTAATCAGCCATCGCTCGGGCTTAGGACCTCGACTGTATCGGCGCACTCGCGCGCCCGCTTGCGGGCGGTATCGACGTCGCTTCCGATCGCAAGCGCCACCCCCATGCGCCGGTAGGTAAAGCTTTCGGGTTTACCAAAGAGCCGCAGTTTGGTCCCCGGGACCGACAAGGCCTCCGCGACCTTGGCAAAACGCACGGCCCGACAGTCTCGGCCCCCATAGATCACAGCGCTTGCTCCAGGCTGCTGCAAGACCGTCGAAACCGGTAGCCCCAGGATCGCGCGCACATGCAATTCGAATTCGCTTTGGTATTGGGTGGCAAGCGTCACAAGGCCGGTGTCATGAGGACGGGGGCTCACTTCGGAAAACCAGACTTGGTCCTCACTTACGAAGAACTCACACCCGAAGATCCCACGGCCACCGAGGGCCGTGGTCACCCGCTCCGCTATTTCCCGAGCCCGGCAAAGGGCCTTCTCGCTTAAGAATTGAGGTTGCCAACTCTCCACATAATCGCCGCGTTCTTGGCGATGCCCTATCGGTTCGCAGAAATGGGTCTCCAGGGCGCCGTCAGCCGAACGCGCGCGGACCGTAAGCAAGGTGATCTCACACTGGAACTCTATGAAGGATTCGACGATGACCCGTGGTAGGGCCACTCGGCTTTTCTTCTGCGCCTCTTGCCAAGCCGCTAGCAGCTCTGCCTCCCCGGACACGAGCGATTGGCCCTTCCCGGACGAGGACATGACCGGCTTCACCACGCACGGAAACCCCACCGTGGTCGCTGCCGCCTGCAATTCTTCGAGGCTCCCGGCGAACGCGTAGCGCGATGTCGGCAGCTTCAGTTCCTCGGCCGCCAACCTCCGTATGCCTTCGCGATTCATCGTAAGAAAAGCCCCACGCGCCGTGGGAATCACCTCAACTTGGCCTTCGCTTTCGATCTCGATCAAGGCCTCTGTGGCAATCGCCTCCAGCTCCGGCACCACAAAATGGGGACGCTCCTTCTTGATAAGGCGTCGCAAAGCGGCTGGGTCGCGCATATCGATAACATAGGAGCGGTGGGCCACTTGGAACGCTGGGGCATCCGCGTAGCGATCAACCGCCACCACCTCAACTCCTAGGCGTTGCGCCTCGATCGCGACCTCCTTACCTAATTCGCCGCTTCCAAGCAGCAACAAGCGCACAGCATCCGATGTCAGCGGCGTACCAAAAATCGTCATGCAAACTCCAGCGGGCCTCAGGGTTGAAGGGCATCATACATTTGCCTCCCCCTCTGTCAATTCGCGCAGCGTGCCTCCGGTTTAGGGGTCGTAAAGGCCGGAGCTGGCCCCCGCAAAAACCGCCTGCCGGACAAGGTCCGGGCGTGGTCTTCGAGCCAGGGCGCCACACGGACGGCACAAACTCACCATCAGGGCAGCCCCGACCCGAGTCCCTTGCCGACACTCAACCCTCGGTCTCCCCATGAAAGGCCCATGGCGGAGGGGCGAGATCTGGGCGCCGAGCGTCCCTTTTACTGCGCGTCCTGTTCACTATAATAAAAGCAGGGACCGTGTTAGGAGACCATCATGACGCCGACTCTCTACCAGTTCTTTCATCGCCACATCCAGCATGGCTTCAAGCGGGCCGGAATGGCCGAACCCGCCACAGTGGCCTATGTCAGCGACCTGCTGACGCGCTTTGCGCGCACCGATGCCCTCTACCCTCTCAGCGACAGCGAGCAGCGCCCTCTCACCACCATTGTGCAGTTTGTGACGGAACAACGGGCGGCTCAGGAAGACCACCACGGGCACGAAATGATCATCGTCCGCCATTTGGCCGAATACACGCTTTTTATGAGCGGCTTTTTTCGAGACCGCTTAAGGGCCCGCGGACAGTTGTCCTACTACGCCGACCACGGGCGCACGGCCTTTGGTCAAACCGCCGACTTCGAAAAAAATAGCGGACAGGCCCGAGTTTATTGGCGGCTCCAACACGACTTCGCGCGGGTTGCCGAAACTCTCGACGACATTCGCCGCCGCCAACTTCCACTCCCTTCGGGCACCCTCGACCAACCTCTCGCGGCTTTGTGGCGCATGTAATTCAACGGCGCGCCCATCTCCTCACTGCAGCGGCATGACGGCGGCTGACAGCGAGGCGCTTATCGAGGCCTTTTAAGGTTACGTGCCAAGTGCCGCTGCCGTCCTTCTCAATGCCGCTGATATAAGGCGTCGCCACCAGGGCGTTTCTGTGGATGCGCAAGAAGCTTTCGCCGAACTCGCGCTCCAGGTTGACAAGCGAGTCCTCGATCAAATGCTCTTCGCTTGCGGTTCTTACTGTCACATACTTGTTGTCGGCCAAAAAGTAGAGGACGTCCTGCACCGGCACGAGGCGAATGTTTCCGCGCAGGTGTACGCTCAAGTGGGTACGCACCACCGGCGCTTCTTGGGCTTGGTTAAGGTCCTGCAGCTGCTGCAAGGTCAGCTTGCCGGCCTTACTCAAGGCCTTTGCCAAGCGATCCTTGCGAATAGGCTTCAAGAGATAGTCAACCGCATTCACCTCAAACGCATCCAGCGCGTGTTGGTCGTAGGCGGTCGTGAAGATGACGCCCGGGGGCGCATCGAGTCCCATAAGGTGCATCGCAGCCTCAAGCCCGTCCATACCAGGCATCCGGATATCCATAAGCAGGACATCAGGGTTCAGCCTCTCGGTTTGCTCTATCGCCTCACTGCCGTTCATGGCCTCGCCCACCACTGTGTGCTCACCGATCTCTCCGACCAGTTCGCGGAGGCGATCGCGCGCCAATTTCTCGTCGTCCACAATCAGAACCTTCATGGGTTCCCTCCTCTGCTCGCTTGACATACCTGTCTCTCTCATCGTGATGTCTCCGCCAAGTATCGATCTCCCTGATTTTTGACAATCGGCATTTTAATTTTGACATGGTACTGGTCGCCTTCTTCAAACGTCTGCAGGGAGGCTGCTTCCAAGAAATGTGAAGAGAGCCGCTGACGGATATTATCCATGGCGATCTTGTTGCCCCGTCCGTGGGCATGCTTGCGCACTTCTGGGACCGGATTACTGATTAAAATGTTTAAGGTCCCGGCGTTGTCGCCCCATAATTCGACCTTCACGACCCCGCCTCCGAATCGTGGCTCTATACCGTGGTATATGGCGTTTTCGAGGAGCGGTTGCAAGGTGAGCGTAGGAATAAGCGCGTTACGTGGCACATTGCTCACAGTCCAGTTGACCTGCAAACGATCCCCCAGGCGAAGTTTCTCGATCTCAAGATATTGCCGTGATATCTCTTGCTCGGCCGATATCGGGACGAGCTTGCGGGCATCGGCCAGCAGCACCCGGAAGAGATCGGCAAGGTCCTGAAGAGCGGCCTCGGCGCGTGGCGGATCACTTCGGGTTAAGCTCGCTATGCTATTCATGCTGTTAAACAAAAAGTGAGGGCGAATACGCGACTGTAGGGCCTGTATGCGGGCCTCTTGCTCCAGTTTGGCGTCTATTTGCGCCTTATGCGAGACGAACAAATGGCGTAAAGCAAGCAGCATCACGATCGTGCCTATAAGAAGGCTATGGACCAGGACGGCCATTTGCCAACCGGGCCAACGACTGGAGATAAGCCCCAGATCATAAAGTGCCAAAATCATGAGCTCCGTGACGGCCATGATCGCAATCTGCATGAGGACAATCACGGCGAGCGACCCTACGACCACCGACAGTTTGCGCAGGCTGCGGTTGGCGATCCGCAGGAGCAGAAGACTTACCAAGGCGATGGTAAGGGTGTACACGGACAGACACAGACCGTCTTTGCCGAGCGCCGGCCCTATATGGTCATTGAGGCCGATCGTAAATATGACGGCGATGGCCTCTGCCAACAGGAGGATCTTGGCGGCTATCTGAAGCGAGCTAAAGTCGGGCAGGAAGTAGCTAGTTGAGTCCTTCATTGCCACCTGAAGTCTAAGGGTAAAGGCCCGTCGAGACGGGAAGGTCCTCTAGACTACCAGGAAAAAGCGTCCCCCGAGTCTTTCCTCGGGGGACGGACAACCCAGGCCGGTATTTCGGGGTGGGGGTGCATAAGGAGAGGCCGGCCCAGGAACAACGAGGTCAACTGTAACCGACGGACGGTAGAACCTCAACCCGCGACCGATGACCGGCCTCCGACAATGGATAAATGGTAAATCGGCCCTCGGCGCTTAACGTCGAGCGTCGGGTTCGTTACTATAAGGGCCCTTTGATGCGAGAATCCGCATGCCCCCTTCCGAGAAGGCCTGGAAAGGCCGCTTTACCCAGCCGACCGATGCCTTTGTGGAGGCCTTCACGGCCTCGATCAGCTTCGATCACCGGCTCTATCGCCACGATATCGCGGGTTCCAAGGCCCACGCCACCATGCTCGGCGCAGTTGGTATCATAGGCCAAGACGAGGCCGCTATGATCGTGTCTGGGCTCGCCGCGATCGAAAAGGAAATAGACGAAGGCCGCTTCTCCTGGTCCATAGAGCGCGAAGACGTCCACATGAACATCGAGGCCGCGCTGATCGCGCGTATCGGAGAGGTTGGGAAAAAGCTCCATACCGCCCGCTCCCGTAACGATCAAGTCGCCACCGCGGTCCGCCTCTACCTACGCGATGGCATCGACGCCCTCTTAGACCAACTCCAAGAGCTAGGTGCCGTCTTTTTATTAATCGCCGAGCGCGAGACCGAGACGATTATGCCCGGCTTCACGCATCTTCAGGTCGCCCAACCGGTTACCTTGGGGCACCATATCCTCGCCTGGTTTGAGATGACCCTGCGCGATCAGGAACGCCTCATCGATACCCGTAAGCGGGTCAACATCCTGCCGCTCGGGGCCGGGGCGCTGGCCGGAACGAGCTTTCCCATAGACAGGGACATGACGGCCCGCGCCCTGGGCTTTTCGCGCCCCGCCGAAAACTCGCTCGACGCCGTCTCCGACCGCGACTTCGTCATTGAGTTTACCGCGGCCTCGGCCCTGATCATGGTCCATTTGTCGCGCATGGCCGAAGAACTCGTCCTGTGGTCTACGCCGCAGTTTGGCTTTATCGAGCTCGCCGATGGTTTTTGCACCGGATCGTCGATCATGCCGCAAAAGAAGAACCCGGACGTTCCGGAGCTTCTCCGCGGCAAGAGTGCGCGGGTGATCGGCCACCTGACGGCGCTTCTGGTGCTCATGAAGGGGCAGCCCTTGGCCTACAACAAAGACAACCAGGAAGACAAAGAACCGCTCTTCGACACCCTGGACACCCTTAAGGACTCGTTGCGGGCGCTCACCGAGCTCCTGCCGACGACCACCTTTCATAGGGACCGCATGCGCCACGAGGCAACCCGCGGTTACCCCACGGCAACCGACCTCGCGGATTATCTCGTGCGTCGCGGCCTGCCGTTTCGGGATGCCCACGAGGCCGCCGGGCGGGCCGTACGGCTTGCGATTGAGCAAAGGGTCGACTTGGCGGCCCTCGCTCTTGCCGATCTCAAGGCCTGTTCGGCTCTGATAGAGGAGGATATTTTCCCGGTACTAAGCCTGGAAGGGTCGCTCGCGGCCCGCGATCACTTAGGCGGCACAGCACCCGCCCAAGTCCGGGCCGCGATAGCGCGCGGCCGCGACCGGCTAGCCCAACTAAAACATATTGAATAGGTCGCCCACCAAGTCGTCGGCCACCGCAAAACCGGCGCCCATACCGAGCCCGCTCGTCAAGGAACTCAAGAACCCGCCTCCGGCCTGAGGCTGATTGGCCCAGCCCGTAGGTTGAACGCTAGGGCTTGGGTGAGTGGCGACATCGCTCTCGAGACGCCGGATATACTCGGCCATTTGCTGGGCCAGCAGCGTGGTGTTCTGGGCCTGATTCTGCACGGCCAGCGCCACTTCCCGCAGGTCCATGGCCCACTCGCGGCCGGTGGTCGGATCGGGGGCGGCGGCCGCTAACTTCTGGGCCAGCGCCTGGAGTTTCTGGAGACTGGCCTGGGTTTGCTGTTGTACCGTCGCCAATTGGTTTTCTGCCTGCTGATAATCCATCGTTCGTTCCTCTCTTCTGTTTCAGGTCGCGGCCCTGCTTAAGCCCACAGCCTACAAGACCGCCTGGGGCCGCCTGAGTTCCGGGAAAACCCCGCCATAATAACCGATCTTGCCAACTCGTTCGCGCCGAAACCCTAGCGTACTGCGAATAGGACAGCAATGAGGGGTTTTAGGGTAAACTGCTCACGAAACGCCAACTTCGACCAAATTAGCAGTTCAGGAATCGGCAAGAAAATATCGACGTGGGGTTTTTCGCGCAAGACCTGGTGGACGGGCATCACGATTGCGTGCCCCGGGCCCCTAAGGCCGCTGCCGTTTGAGGAATGGCGGCACCGGCTTAACTGGAAGCCATGATGGGCATGAAGTCCGGTGTCGGTCGGCGTCCGGGCCCCTCAAGCGAGGAGAGCCGCCCGCTATTTTTCCCGGTAGCACCTAAAGCAAGCCGGTAAGGTCTTGAATTTCCGGTGGCGGGGGCCTAATGTGGTCACATGTGACTACATTAGGCCGAACCTTCATCATGACGTGCATTAATCTGAAAGACGCCAAAGCCGGTTTCTCAAGCCTCGTTGACAGAGCCGCCAAGGGGGAATTTGTGACGATCACCCGTCATGGTAAACCTGTTGCCGCCTTGATCTCCGTTGAGGCAGCGGAGACCGCCCGTAAGATGATCGAACGCAAGCGTTCGGGACTCGTTGCCTACCTCAAAACGTTTCCGGGTGGTGAGTTCGAGCGTAACCGTTCGCCATCAAGGGATGGCACGTTTTGAGCGGCTATTTGCTCGATACCGACGTCATCTCGATGCTGTCACCCGGGCGCGCCGAGGCGTCCCCGGTGTTTCTTGACTGGCTGCGACGAATGGACGCCGACGGCCAGGTTTTCCTGTCGGTCATTACGGTTCATGAAATCGAAAAGGGGATCGCACTCCTCGAACACAAGGGGGCGACGACGAAGGCGGCCGGCCTGAGGGCCTGGCTCGCCGGCCTTATGGGAAGCTATGACGACAAGATTATCGGCCTTGATACATCAAGCGCCGCGTTTGCAGGGCAACTGGAAGCCAAGGCCATCTCGGCGGGGCACGATCCAGGGATGTCGGACGCCATCCTTGCTGGTATCGCCAAGGCCCACGATCTCCGGATCATTACTCGTAATACAAGGCACTTTGTGCCGTTTGGTGGTGCCGTGTCATCGCCAGATGAGACGCTGCGATTGACATAGGGGCGTGAGGTTAAGACTCGTCTTATGCCGGGATCTGGTCGGCCCGCAAAGACCCAGAGCCTACCGCGCTGGATTACACGGCACACGGCCGGCGTCAACCGCTTGCGCTTTACCCCAGCAATTCTCAATGTGAAGTGACGCCGCTTCAGAAACGGGGTAGCGGTCGATCTACAGGGTTTGCATGAGTCTCTGTCGGACGTTGGGCGCGAGGGGATAGAGCCATATCCGCTTAGGGCTTACTCCATGGCGTGTGTGTTGGCGGTCTTCACGGCCGCGGCCCGTGGTGAGACCGACATCAATCCAGTTGGCTACGCGGTAACAATGCCCGGTGAAGCGAGCGGGGTCGACCAAGGTCTCGGCCAGGAGGGGGCGTATGCCGTAGGCGGCCGTCCAATCGGTGGTAACGGTGCGTAAC
>JAJYPQ010000324.1 GCA_021795255.1 Pseudomonadota bacterium | reverse complement strand
AGCGTAACCTCGCGGTCTTGCAGACCATCGGTCTGCAGACCAATGCGTCTCTCGCCCACATCGCCCCGGCCAACACCCTCGATACCGGGGCTGGTGTGACCTTGGGCACCGGGGGACCGTGGACGATGAAACTCGCCTACACCGGCCAGTACAACGGAGGGACGCACTTGAATACCGTCTATCTGCTCGCTGACTACCAGTGGTAGGGATCGAGAGCGCGTAGAAGGCCCCGAGATCCTGGGGGAGGGGTGAGTCACAGACGCTGTGACTCCCAGACCACAGGGGGTGTGTCCATTGGGACGTGTAGGCGGATATCCGTTAATCCCTCCAAGCCACGCCAAATCACGGCGTGGCTTGGAGGGTAGCCGTGGCGTGCGCCCACCAGTGACCGCCAAGCCTAGGCCCAACCATGGTGTCTGTGAAATAAAGGCAAGGTCATTGCGATCGTGATGTTCGACCGATGGTCTTCGTTATGAAGCCATCAAGCACACGGATCCCTTGTGCCAAGAAAACTATTGTCGACGTGGTCTCCCATTCATCGGAGGAGGATCATCGTCACCCGCAAAAATGCGCCCACGCGCAAGGCGGCAATCCCGCTCGTCAGACTCTCCGCCGCTCGACGTTGAGCCCCTTCGATCCGGCATCCGGATTTGAAAGTCTTATGACAAACCTCACTCTATCAAGGCACCCACCCATTTTCCCTCCGTGCGTGGTCACCGAACAGGGGCCTCATCGACAATCTGCGCTGAAATCTTTGAGATGAGAGCTGTCTCAATTAAAGAGTAGCAGGGTCGGCGCCATCGAATTCCTCGAGAAAGATAGGCTCGAACCCCTCCACCAGCCACCCTTCAGTTCGGCCCGGTCGGCGGGTGGATCACCGCCACTCAGCGGTCGCGTTTGTTGCCCGAAACTCGTCATGCGCCTAGAATAGCGCGTTTGTGACTTAATCCCTTAGGGGGGAACGCGCTACGTGGGATGGAACGATCCAGGGAGAGGCCAGGATCCTTGGGGCCGCAAAGGCAGTAGTCGCCCTTTTGATTTAGACGCCTTCATTCAGCGCCTCTGGCGCCGTATGCGCAGACCCGGGGGCGCACCCCCGCGGTGGGTCTATGGGCTCGCCGCCTTGGCCGCTGTCGCTGGCTGGTTTGTCAGCGGATTTTATAGCGTCCCCCAGGGGGATCGCGGGGTCCTTCTGCAACTTGGCCAAGAACAGCAGATCGTGAACCCCGGGGCCCACTGGCGCTGGCCCGCACCGATCGCGAGTGACCGTATCGTGAGCGTAAGACAGGTCCACATTGTCGCGATCGGCTATCAGCCCAAATCCACGCTCTACGAAGGGGAGCCGGCACCGGTCCAAGCCTCCATGCTGACGCGTGATCAAGATATCGTGAACCTCGAGTTTGCGGTTCAGTACCGCGTCGACAACCCGAGCCACTATCTTTTCGCCGTGGATCACCCGCGAAAGACCGTAGCGCGAGCCGCGGAGGCGATGCTCCGCCAGGTCGTCGCGAATGCGCCGGCGAATGCAGTCCTCACAACGGGTCAGCACGCCATGGAAGCGACGGCGAAGTTGAGGCTTCAGCGTCTACTCCATCGTTACCATGTCGGCGTCAAAATCGTCGCCCTCAAAATCCAAAAGGCGGCTCCCCCCAAACCGGTCATGGCGGCGCTCCAGAAAGTGGTCCGAGCACGGGAAGCGGCGCAGCGCAGACAGACACAGGCGGAGAGCTATGCCAATGGCATACTTCCTAAGGCGCGAGCCGATGCCGCCACTTCGATCGATAAAGCGCGAGCCTATCGAGCCACGGCGATCGCCCGCGCCAAAGGTCGCGCCGCGCGCTTTGTGACCTTGGCGAAGCTTTATAAAGCAGCCCCTACGATCACCCGGGACCGGCTTTATATTGATGCCATGGCGCGGGTCTACCGCAAAAGCGCAAAGATCCTTTTAACGAATTCCGCGCACACCGTCATTCAGCTCCCACTCACTTCCGCCTGGCCTTTGCACTCAGAAAAGGGCGTTGTGGCCCCTGTGAGCCCGAAACCATGAGGGGCCGCACGCTGTGGCCCTTTGCCCTGGGGCTTGCTTTGATCGTGGTCCTGCTCGATGGTACTTTGTATACCGTCCGCCAGGATCAGCGCGCGGTGGTCACAAGTTTCGGACGCATTATCGCAAGCCGCATCGGTCCCGGTCTCCACGTAAAGATCCCATTTGCCGATGACGTCCATATCTTTAACGCGCGTCTCCTCAGTCTCCGCATTGAGCCGCAGGTAATTTTTACGAAGGGACACAAGCATCTTCTCGTGGACGCGTTTTTGGAGTGGCGAATTCAGAGTTTTCGGCGTTATCTGACGAGTACAGGCGGCCTGCGTCATAAAGCCGATGAACGTTTGCGCCAAGTCGCGACCAGCGCTTTGCGTCAGGCCTTCGGCTCGCGCAGCCTAAAAGCCATCATGAAGGGCGGTACGAGTGCGGCATTGACGAAAGCCGTACAGCGACAAGGGCGTCGCTATGGACTTCAGATTGTAGACTTACGCGTTCAGCGGATTGGCTTGGCAAGCCACGTCAGCGAAGCAATCGAAAAGCGCATGGAAACAGAGCAGATGCAGTATGCCTCGAAGCTCGAGGCGATGGGCATGGCGCACGCCCAAACCATTCGGGCCCGCGCTAACCGCAAACGTGCCGAGCTTTTGGCTCACGCTTACGAAAAGGCCCAGGTCATCCGCAGCCAAGGGGATGCGCTGGCCGGGCGCATTTATACAAAAGCCTACGGTCGCGACCCCCGCTTTTTTGTGTTTTATAGAAGCCTCAGGGCCTACGTAAAGAGCTTTGCCAATCGCCATACGGTGCTTGTGATAGGCCCACACAGCGGCTTTCTTCGATTTCTACCGGGCAACGGGTCAAAATAGCCATGATAAGTACGCTAATAAGGAGGAGGGGCTGTGAGGCGTGATCGTTGGCTTTTGCCGGAAGGGGTGGAAGAGATGTTGCCGCCGGCCGCGCGCCACGCCGAACTGGTTCGGCGTGATCTCCTGGACCTCTTGGATCGCTGGGGCTACGAGCTCGTGATGCCCCCGTTGATTGAGTACCTCGAGTCCTTATTGACGGGCGTAGGCGGCGAGTTGGACCTAAAGACGTTTAAGTTGACCGATCAGCTCACGGGTCGGCTTATGGGGCTGCGCGCTGATATCACGCCGCAGGCTGCGCGTATCGATGCCCACTACTTGCGACGCGACACACCTGTTCGCTTATGCTACCTTGGGCCTGTCGTGCGCACCCGCCCCGACGAGTTTGGCGGTGCCCGCGAACCCCTACAAATCGGCGCTGAATTGTTCGGCCATTCCGGGACTCGGGCCGATAGTGAGGTGTTGCGGCTTATGCTCGCCCTCCTAACCCGCGCCGACTTTGCGGATCTCCACGTGGATATAGGGCATGTGGGGGTGTACCGTGCGCTTGCTCGCGAAGCGGGCTTGAGCCGGGAAGTGGAGGAGGAATTGTCTCAGGCCTTGAGGCGGCGCTCGCATCCGGATGTCGCCCGCCTTTTGGCTCGTGCGTCCTTGGCAGGCGATGCAAAACGCCACCTCGAGGCCCTGATTGATCTCCACGGGGGCTTTGAAGACTTTGGTCTAGCCGAGGTTGCCTTGCAAGAGGCCGGGGCCGAGGTACAAGCGGCGCTTTCCGAAGTCAAGGCGGTGTGGTCTGCAGTCAGTCGCGCCCATCCGAAGGTCCAATGGCACTTCGACCTCGCCGAGTTGAACGGCTACGGCTATTATACCGGGGTCGTCTTTGCGGTCTTCGTGTCCGGGTACGGCCAAGCGATAGCGCAAGGAGGGCGTTATGACGAGATCGGGCGGTCCTTTGGGCGCGCCCGTCCGGCGGTCGGATTCGGTGCCGATTTACGACTCCTGCTTAAACTGAAAGACCAGCCCGCGCAAGCCGCCGCGGGAATTTTTGCGCCCGACAGCCCGGATGACGGGCTTCGAGACGTAATAGAGGCGCTGCGCGCCCAAGGCGAGCGCGTCATTGAGGCGTTAACTCACGATGCGAAAGAGGCCCACGATATGGGCTGTGATCGCAAGCTGATACAACAGAACGGCCGGTGGACGGTCGTCGCTAGGTAATGAAGGGGATTATGGCCAAGAATATCGTAGTCATCGGGACCCAATGGGGAGATGAAGGAAAGGGCAAGATCGTCGACCTATTGACCGATAGGGCGCGCGCTGTGGTGCGCTTCCAAGGGGGCCACAACGCCGGCCATACGCTCGTTATTGAAGGCAAAAAGACCGTTTTGCATTTGATACCCTCGGGCATACTCAGACGCAATGTGACGTGTTATATCGGCAACGGCGTGGTGCTGGCGATAGGTCCTTTATTTGATGAAATCGAGGCCCTTGAAAAGGGCGGTGTGCCGGTCATGGACCGCCTGCGCATCAGCGACGCCTGCCCTCTGATCCTCCCCCACCATATCGCGCTCGACGTGGCCCGCGAAAGGGCCCGTGGGGCTCAGGCCATCGGCACGACCGGCCGTGGGATCGGTCCCGCCTACGAAGACAAGGTCTCGCGCCGCGGGCTGCGGCTCGGCGACATCTTTGATGAGAAAGCCTTTGCCGCCAAACTCAAAGACGTCATGAACTATCACAACTTCACTCTTGAGCATTTTTTCAAGGCACCTACGGTGAGCTATGAAGACACTCTTAAGGAGGTCTTCAGTTATCGTGACCGTTTGGCGAAGCTGTGCTGCGATGTTCCGGAGGCCTTGGATCGGCATAAGGAGGAGGGCGAGTCCCTGCTCTTTGAGGGGGCCCAAGGCACCTTCCTTGATATCGACCACGGGACCTACCCCTTCGTCACGTCCTCGAACACCAGCGCTGGCGCAGCGGCGACCGGCACGGGCGTTGGGCCCCGGGAACTGCACTACGTCCTTGGGATCACCAAGGCCTACGCGACCCGCGTCGGGGCTGGACCATTTCCAACCGAGCTCTTTGATGATGTCGGTGAGCGTTTGGGTGAGCGCGGACAGGAGTTTGGGGCCACGACCGGACGCAAACGACGCTGCGGATGGTTCGATGCGGTCGCTGTGCGTAGGGCCCGGCAAATCAATGGGTTTTCGGGTCTTTGTATTACCAAGCTCGATGTGCTGGATGGCTTGCGCAGCGTAAAAATCTGCGTAGCCTACGACGTCGATGGCGAGCGGCGGTCGACCCCGCCTGGGGCCGCCGAGGCGCTGGCGCGCTGTCGTC
>JAJYPQ010000323.1 GCA_021795255.1 Pseudomonadota bacterium | reverse complement strand
CCTGGTCGCGGCTCAGACCGGAGGGGCCCAGTTGCTGTCCTCGGGTATCGCCAGCACGGGCGGACAAGTCGGCAATATCAATCCTGCGACCGGGACCTACGCGCCCATCAACAATACCGTGGCCTCCGCCTTTGGTGGCATCTTTAGCGTAGCGCTCCATGCCGGCAACTTCGCGGCCTTCATTCAGCTCTTGAACACCGAAGGCCGCGTGCAGGTGCTGTCGAGTCCCCGGGTCTCGACCGTGAACGAGCAGAAGGCGGTCATAAAGGTCGGCGGGGACCAGTTTTTCGTCACCGGCGTTTCGAACACAGAATCCTTGATCGGGGTGTCGGCGATCGCCACCCCGGCCGTTGAATTGACGCCGTTTTTCTCCGGCATTGCCTTAGATGTCACGCCTGAAATCGATGGCCATGGCTCCATTATTCTCTATATTCACCCGTCTGTGAGCGAGGTTACGCAAGTCAATCAGCAGTTTAGCGTCTCGGGGCAGGCCTTCAATCTCCCGCTTGCGTCGAGTTCCATCCAGGAGTCGGATTCGGTCGTCCGCGCCCGCAGTGGGCAGGTGATCGTGATCGGCGGCCTTATGAAGGAAGGCTCCACCAATAATAACGCCGCCGTGCCGCTCCTTGGCAACATCCCCTTGCTTGGAAATCTCTTTAAGGATAAAAAGGTGGTGCGCGTGAAGAAGGAACTTGTGATCCTTCTCAAACCGACGGTCGTTAATCTCGGCGCGCCCTGGGGCCGGGAACTGAGCGCCGCCCAGAGACGTATCATGCAGATCACGGGCCACTAGATGTACGCGCGTTATTTCGGGCTTCGCGAGCTCCCGTTTGGCATAACGCCAGACACTGGCTACTACTTCGCCCATGCCAGTCAGCAAGAAGCCCTCAATATGCTGTTGGCGGCCATCCGGATGGGAGAGGGATTCCTGAAGGTCACAGGCGAGGTCGGGACCGGAAAGACGCTTTTGTGTCGAAAATTTCTCGCCGTCCTGGCGGCAGATGAGCGGTTTGCAACCGCCTACATACCGAACCCCTACCTCGAACCCTTGGCGCTGATTGAGGCTATCGCCGCCGAACTGTCTTTACCGCTTATTCACGGCCAGGGTCAGCACGCCTTGTTGACGAGCCTGACCCAGCATCTCGTATCGAGCTATGCCGAGGGCCGCCGCGTAGTGTTGTGTCTGGACGAGGCGCAGGCCATGCCGACCGAGACCTTGGAATCTTTGCGGCTCATCAGCAATCTGGAGACCGAGAAGGGTAAACTGATCCAGATTGTTCTCTTCGGCCAGCCCGAACTCGACGAACGTCTGCAGGAGCGTTCGGTCCGGCAGTTACGCCAGCGAATCGCGTTTTCTTGCCGCTTGGCGCCCTTGTCGCTGAGCGACACCGACGATTATCTGCGCCACAGGCTCCACGTGGCGGGATACGACGGGCCGACCCTATTTAACAAATCCGCCGTACGGATACTGTTTCGGGCATCCAACGGCGTCCCGCGGCTTGCGAATATTTTGGCTCATAAGGCGTTGATGGCGGCTTATGGCGAAGGCTCGGCGCTTGTCCGAGGTCACCACATGCGGCTGGCCTGTGCGGACACCGAGTCTATCCATAAGCGTAGGGGTTGGTGGGATATTGCGTTGTGGGGACGGCGATGAGCCTTATCAATAAGGTATTGAAGGACCTGGAGAGTCGCCAACGAGCGTCCGGAGATCGGCCGCCATCCCCGATGTTGGAGGATTTGCGCTCGGCGCCGACGCCGGAAAGACGCTGGTCCGCGCGCGCGTATGGCTGGGCGCTGGGCGCGGTTTTGGCGAGCGCACTGCTTGTGGCCGCGGGTGTCGAGTACGGGCAGCGGCTAGGGGCTTCGCGCAGGGTCCGAACGGACCTCGTCGTGACCGCACAGCCCCCGGTGCCCGCGCCACGGCCCGCGCTCATCACTACTCCCTCGCCGCCGGCCGTCGCAGTCGATGCGGGAGCAGAAAGTCATGGGCGTGCCGCGCCTAAGGCCCCGGCATTGAAGAGGGGCCGATCGCCCGCGGTTCACTTGGCGAGCGCTCCTGCGCCGCGCCGCCCTGTTCCGCGCAAGGTGACTGTGGCCCGTTCGCCCGCGGCCTTTCATTTTTATGGTAAGGGAATTTCAAAGCGGGCGGCCACTCTGACTCCAGCGGAGCAGAGCGTCGCGCGCTACCGTTTGGCGATAGCGGCCTTGCGGCGAGGCAAGGCCGGGGCGGCGCGTCGGGACCTCAAGGCGGCGCTCGCATTTGCCCCCGGCGCTGCGCGGCCCGCGCTTCTCTTGGCAGGCCTCGATATCCGCGCGGGCCAGCTCAAGGCCGCTCAGCAGGTACTAGCCCAAGGGCTTGCTTCGCATCCCCACAGGAACAGCCTTATCATGCTCTCGGCCCAGGTGGATCTGCGCCTCGGGCAAGCAGCCGCGGCCTTGGGGGTATTGGCGAGGATACCGCCGGAATCGCAGACCGAGCCGTACTGGGCCCTGCTTGCGGCTTCCCGATTGGGCGCCGGGAACAGGGCGGCGGCGGTGCGCGCTTACCAGAATGGCCTCCAGCATTTTCCCCACAGCGGCAGCTTGTGGGTGGGACTCGGGCTTGCAGAGAGCGAGGGCGGTCATGTGCGCGCCGCGCGCCTGGCCTTTATGCGAGCTCAGAAGTGCGCGTTGGGTCCGGTCTTGGCGCGTTTCGTCCGGCAAGAACTCACGACCCTCCCTTAAGTGATCTCTAGAACCGGTAGCCCAAGGCCAGGGAGGCTACGGGATAGGCCTTGAGACGGTTGGCTTCGGCCTCGATCTGCGTCTGGACGCTAGAGAGCTCGGCCGCGACTTGGGGATTGGCGGCAGCGCCAGGCGCTGTGAGTATCGTGGTCGGCCGATCCCACATGACCCCGAGATCGACCGCGAACGCAAAGCCCGGATGGCGGTAGGCGCCATTGCTCCAACCGAGACCGAGATAGGGTGCGAAACGCTTGTAGCTCACGACGCCGCTGACCGGACCGACTTGAGAAGCCGGTGCCGAAAACCCGTTCAGAGTGTATGTGCCGTTCACCGGGATGGCCGTGAGATTCACTCGATTATCGTCGTAGTACACTCCGCCCGTGAGATGGAAGAGACCATGAAACGGATAGAAATCCGCGAGCAAGGCAGCATTGCGAAAGCGCCCACGAGCGCGGTAATCCAAGCCGTCGGTCGTCCGGTAGGCGCTAACCCGACCGCCATTGGCGATCAGCCGGCCATCGAGAAGGCGGGGGACGATCGGGACTGTGAGCGCAAGGCCAAGACCGAGAGTGCCGATACTGGCACCGACGCCGACCGTTGCGGCAAGTGCTGGCGTAAGGAGCGAAGCTGAGACGAGGGCCGATCGTGCTAAGAGCAGCTTCATGAAAAATCCTTTAGGATGAGGATGGGTCTTGGGAAATATACGCGGCTATCAAAACTTACCCACTGGCGAAAGTCGGTCCTCGAAGAGACCAGGTCCCGTTGTTCTCAAAGCGCAGCCTCGCTATTCTTGACGAAAGGAAACATCGCAGATGTCCACGGCCAAAGCCTATTTCGCGCACAAGCTTCCGGCGTTTCTTCAGGGCTTGAAAGAGCAAGGCTTGTGGCGTCGGCGCGAATCACGCACGTCGCCCACGGGGCCGTGGGTGGATGTCGGCTCCGAACGACTCCTGACCTTCTCGAGCAACGATTATCTTGGCCTTGCCAACGATCCGCGCGTCGTCGAAGCGTTTTGCGCGGGCGCCCGCCGTTACGGCGCCGGGGCGGGAGCCTCCCACCTCTTGGGGGGCCATACGCGTGCCCACCATGAGTTAGAGGAGGCGCTGGCGGCCTTTGTCGGGGCACCTAGGGCGCTTGTGTTTTCGACCGGCTACATGGCCAACCTCGCGCTTCTCACGACCCTCGGGGGCCGTCGCCAGACCGTCTTCGAGGACCGCCGTAACCACGCCTCTTTGTTGGACGCTGCGCGCTTGGCGAGGTCCGAGTGCCGCCGTTATCGGCAGGTCGAGGATTTGGCTCAGTGTATGCGCGGCGCCCACGGCGGCCTGATCGTCACCGATGGCGTCTTTAGTATGGATGGCGATATCGCCCCGGCGGCGACATTACTGGCCTTGGCCAAGACTGCGGGTCTTGGCCTGATAGTCGACGATGCCCATGGAGTGGGCGTGGTCGGGCCCGAGGGTCGAGGCACGCCGGCCTTTCATGGACTTCCTTATGACCAGACCCTTGTCCATATGGGCACGCTCGGCAAGGCCTTCGGTACTTTCGGGGCCTTCGTGGCAGCGAGCGCCGATATCATAGAGGTCCTGATCCAAAGGGCGAGACCTTATATTTACACCACGGCCCTTCCTCCTGCAGTGGCCGCAGCAGCGCACGCGAGCATCGAGATCGCCCGGCGGGAGGAGTATAGGCGCGTGCACCTAAAGGCCCGGATCCAGCAATTTCGAGACGGAGCCCAGGCGCTTGGTCTTAGCGTCTTACCCTCATCTACAGCCATCCAGCCCCTTATCCTGGGGACCAGCACACGGGCGCTCCAGGCAAGCGCCAGTTTGCGCTCGCGGCAGCTTTTGGTCCCGGCCGTACGCCCCCCTACCGTCCCTGTCGGGTCGGCGCGCTTACGCATCGCTCTGTCCGCGTCCCATAGTACCGACGATATCGCTCGACTTCTTGAAGGCTTGGCGGCTCTGCCCATAGACAAGGTCTGAGCGCGCCTGGGAGTTTAAACGCGAAGTCGGCCCCGAGTGGGCGCCTGCATCTGGCGCGCATAGCGACAGACCGATCCCGGATGTTTCCGGCCGGTCTGCGAGCCACGACGGCGCGCCCGCGTAACTCCTGTACAATACCGGTCTTTTATGTGGTATCGGTCGCGCCGTCCGTGACGCCTGGGATCTCTTAGGGCTAGCGCTGGTCGATGGTATGAGGGGCTTGCCGGTTTGCCCCTTCATCGAGACTTCAAGAGGACTGGGCGGCTGTTCGGAACGGACTCAGGACGTAGCATAAGACGGGGCGTTATGAGCACGAAGGCATCATCGGAGGTCGGGGAACGGCAGGCGTCTCGGGAGGGTGATGCGGCGTTGCGCCTGGTCCACGGGTGGGGACTAAATAGGCGGGTATTTTCCGGTTTCGAGGCGGCCCTGGCTTGGCCCACAAAGGCCTTAGACCTGCCCGGCCACGGGTCTGCTCGCTACGAGGCCGGCGCCCTCGATCCCTTGCGGGTCGCAAGCTTATTGGCGAGCGCC
>JAJYPQ010000322.1 GCA_021795255.1 Pseudomonadota bacterium | reverse complement strand
GCCTCATGTCGATGCGCAAAAAGGATTCGGCAACCGACGAAGACTCCTACTTTCTGGTCAAGGAGGATCATTGTCTGGGCCATCAAGAGCCGAAGACCCAGACCATACGCGACTATCGTAAGGACCAAGGGGTTGCTGCATACGATGATTTGAACAGAGAATGGCGGCAGATCGTCCTCAAAAAGCGATCCTGCGGACCTACAATTGGAAAGCCCTCGGATCGCAGCCTTCAACTGTTTTTCCTCGCGAGCTACGATCTTGACGGTTTTCGCGATTTTATCAGCACGCCTTCCTTTAACGAAGTCTACGAAGTGTCGCCCGAACAGAGCGAGACTTTTCGTCGGGACGACATCGCCTTGATGCGCTTTGGCTTCCAGTTCCTGAAGCAATCGCTGTTCGGCGAAAAGACGATCCCGGAACGAGCCGACGCCTTCGAAAAAAGACGGGTGCGCCAGCAGGAACGGCAACGACAACGAGAGGCAGACGCCAGCCCCGAAGGCGGGCCCGGGGCGTAAACCGACCCTTAGGGAGCGAAGACCATAGAGGGCAGGAGAGGGACGAGGTAGGGTCGACAGTCGGCGGACGGGAGCGGCGCTCCGCCCCATTGACCTTGATAGGCATCACAACCGGAGAGGCGAAGGAACGCGTACTGGCCCTCGCTATCCACACCTGCGGCCACTACTCGAATACCGAGCTCATGGGCCATGTCGATGATAGCGCGCACCCGCGCCCCGTCATCCGCGTTGGTCTCGCAGTCGGCCACGAACGAGGGATCAATCTTCAGAATGTCGAGTGGAAGCTTCTTGAGATAGCTTAGACTGGAATAGCCCACCCCGAATGCGTCAAGGGAGACCTCCACGCCCGCAGAACCCCATCGGGCAAGAATCTCAATCGCCTCCTTGGCGTTTTTCATCACATCATCTTCTGTGATTTCCACCCCCAGGCACTTCGGGTCCATACCCGTTTCGTGAAGAATGGTACGCAGCCCGTCTGCTAGCCGCTGATTACGAAATTGGTGCGTAGACAGGTTGATGGAAACGCGCCCCACGGTAAATCCCTGCTGAGCCCAGGCACCAAAGTCGCGACAGGCTTGACGCAACATCCACTCGCCCAGAGGTACTGTAAGCCCGGCCTCCTCGGCAAGGGACAGGAACTGAGAGGCCGCCATGAGGCCATGAGTCGGATGACGCCAATAGATCTGCGCCTCGAGACTTGTCACCCGCCCATCATGGAAGTCCACAAGGGGTTGGTAGAAAAGCACGAACTGTTCTTGGGTCAATGCGCAGTGCAAATCGCTCGCCAAGGCCAGCCGACCGGCCTCTACCCCGTTCATGGACTCGGCAAAGCCGCGATACGTATAGCGCCCTGAGGCCTTGGCTTGGTACATCGCCATATCACTATGCTTTAACAGGGCATCGACATTACGGCCATCTGATGGGTACAAGGCAATTCCGATACTCGCCCCAACATGCAGCGAGCGCTCATCGATCACATAAGGTAGTGACAGGGTCTTAATCAGTTTTTCTGCGATCAGGGAGGCATCAAGTGGGGTGACAAGATTCGCCGCAATGACGATGAATTCATCGCCCCCATGACGGCCAACCGTGTCTTCCTTGCGCAAAGTATCCGTCAGCCGATGCGCGACAAGACACAGGAGCTGGTCTCCAATATCGTGGCCGTGTGAGTCGTTCACGACCTTAAAGTAGTCAAGGTCAACAAACATAACCGCAAAAAACTGCCCGCTGCGATCGGCGCGGCGAATCAACTGCTCTATCCGGACCTGTATAAGCGTACGATTCGGAAGATCGGTCAGGGCATCATGGGTAGCCATATGCTGTATGCGGCTCTCTATCGTCTTGCGCCCGCTTGCATCGCGGATAGTCCCGATAAAGCGCTTTTGGCCGTGCAGAACGAATTCAGATACCCGCAGATCGATGGGAAACTCGCTACCGTCGAGTCTCCGCGCCACCAATTCGCGTCCGGAGCCTATGATCCGGGCCTCGCCCGTTTTCTGGTAATGCTGCAAATAGCCATCGTGGTGGCTACGGTGTGGCTCGGGCATAAGGATCGCGACATTCTTACCGATGAGATCCTTTTCCGAGTACCCAAATAGCTGTTCGGTGGCAGGATTCACAGTCTCGATCACACCCGTCTCGGAGATCGTAACAATCCCCTCATCGACGTTCTTCAAGACCGCCCGCACGTGGTCTTCGCTGTCGCGCCAAAGACGAACGGCCTCACGAGCCGCACGCTCCGAGGACGCCAGATCGGCTACCAGCGGAACGAGTCGCCAGCGCAGAGCGAGCATGGCCGCGATTAGGACCCCGCCCATCAAAAATAGGATGGCCCCCAACCGGTGCCACAGCGGGGCATCGAGTGCGGCCATATCCATTGACAAGACCATGCCCAAACCGCCGTACGCCACAGGCATATAGGCCGCTGCCACCCGATGCCCCTGGTAGTTTTGCGTTACGGAAAATCCCGTCTTTCCAGCTAGGGCATAACTCATGGGGAGCGGTCGTCCGGCCAGGGAGCGCGCCATAACCGGGCGGGGACGGTGAGGTTGGATCGTATCGGGGAAACAAGCCATCAGCTTTCCGCGGGGCGCACACAGGGCGAGATTCGCAGACGCGTTCAACGATTTGACAGCACTGAACAAAGAGGCGAGCGCCGGCAAGCGCACCTCTCCTGTGAACGTCCCCACCGGACGCCCTTTCTGCCTAACGACTACCCGTCTACGAAATACATAACCTTGGCGGGGGCTCCAGAGGAGTTGCGCCCAGGGAAAGCCGCGAAGCGGAACCTCGCGCTGCGGATGCTCCATAAATCGGCCCGCGCGCGCGATCAAGGCCCCTTGTCTGGTCCGTAAGACAATCGCAGAAAATCCGAGACGCAAAAGCGAGTGCAGACCGGTCATAAAAAGTGGCGATGCGGCCCGGTCGCGGTTCCCTGCCCTGACCTGGGATAATACAAATGCGCGCGTGGCTATGAGTTCCACTTCCTGGTTCGCTTGCTTGAGGTCGCGGGTGACCCCATGGGCGCGCGCACTAAGGTTGGATTCCAGACTCCGCCGGAGCAGGTTCTCGGTCACCCTCTGCATGACCGCAAACACCGTAAACCCAGCGACCAAGCATACGGCCGCGACCACGACCACGGCGAGAAGATTAATCTGCCGCTCTCGACTCTTTTGTATCACTGATGTCCCCCCCCTTCCCCAAAGGGCCCCTGTCTCCCGATACTCGGTGTCCCGTCTGTTAACGCGGTCTCACGGGGACCCCTGGTCATCCGGGTCCTGATTCGGTGCGTGCCTTAAACGATTCGGCTCCCGAAACTGCACCCAAGAACGGAACATTCCCGCCGGTCTTTTCAGCCCCCTTTACGCCGCCAGGGCGACCGAACGAAGACCTACCGCCAACAGGCCGGAGCGAACCCAGCCCCATGTTGGCATTATAAGGTCATTTCGGCCCGCAGGGCGAAACCATTGACCCCGCATCAATCGTTACCCTTTCGTTCATTAACTTTTAAAGACAAGCAAAACCGTTTAAAGGCCGCCTACTGGTTCCGAGCCGGGCTCGCAGATCCGTACGACCTACTACGAATCCCACCTTCAGGGTCGCTGTTTTTCTGATACAACCAGTCTCTATACTCGCGCCCCCCGAAGATGTCCACCACACTCGGTTTTGAGCCCAGGGTAAATTTGCCCTACCGGATATAATTATAGAAAGCGGAGAGTTAAGGGTGCGGGCTGAACAACGCCCGAGACTCCTGATATCAATCACCGGATGGAATCGGCGAAATTCACCAGCGAAGCCCTATCGGAACTCCAAGTCCGCCTGGTGGAGCGCCACGAGGAAGGGCGCTATCAAGAGCAGATGGCACAACACCACTATCTGGGTGCGCTGCCGAAGATCGGCGAGACGGTGTGGTACGTCGCCACATGGCGCGATCAGTGGGTGGCGCAGCTCAGCCTGTCGGCCGCCGCCCTGAAATGCGGTGTGCGGGATCGGCTGGGACTTTCGCTCCCAGTATAGCCACCTCAAGCTGATCGCCAACAACAGCCGTTTCCTGATCCTGCCCGACTGGCACCGGCCGAATATTGGCTCGCGGGTCCTGTCGCTGACCGAACGCCGGGTCGTGGCCGATTGGCCGGTCCGCTTCGGCCATCCGTTGCTGCTGCTGGAGACCTTTGTTGATCCCCGGCGCTTCCATGGGGGTGTGTATCGGGCCGCCAACTGGCGGGAGCTGGGCCTGACCCAAGGGTATCGACGCACCCGAAAAGGCTACAGCGCGGAAGCCAGCGCCCCCAAGCGGGTCTTTGTTCGCCCCTTGTGCCGCGACCCTCAGCGCCAGCTCACCCACCCTGACCGAAATCACCTTCACCTTACAGGAACCCCTCAGATCATGCTCGCTGCCGACCAGATGCGCTCGCTGCCCCAGTGCTTCCTATCCATTGCCGATCCCCGCCGCGCACAGGGGCGTCGCCATCGCCTGCCCGTGGTGCTGGGCATCGCGACGGGCGCCATTCTGTGCGGCATACGCGGCTATAAAGCCATCTCTGATTGGGCCGATGCCCTGGGACAGCAGGCCCGGATGCGCTTCGGCTGCCGCCGGGAGCGCGGACACTATGTCGTCCCCAGTGAATTTGTCATTCGCGATTGCCTGGTACGCATCGAGCCGGGCGCACTGGATCAGGCGCTTGCGACCTGGAATCAGGCCTGGGGGACCCAGGACAATGCCCTGGCGATCGATGGCAAGACCATGAAGAATGCCGTCGACAAAGCGGGACATCAGGCCCATATCCTGAGCGTGGTCGGCCATGAATCCAAAATCTGTCACGCCCAAAAAAGTCGGCAGCTTGCCTGTAGGGGGTCACGATGCACTCAAGCGCACCCACGAAATCGGCATGGCGATCCCCGTGCTTGACGGCTGCCCCATTGCGGGCAAGGACATCACGGCCGACGCTAGCTGACCCAGCGCGCGCTGGCGACCTATCGGGTCGAGCGGCAGGCGCGTACCATTTCACGGTCAAAGGCCACCAACCCCCGTGGGAACGGGATATCGCGTTGCGGTTCGCGACCCGCGGCGCCGCCGACTTCGTCGAGATCGCATCGGCCGACCACGGCCGTATCGAGACACGGCGGATTGGGTGCCAGACGGCGCTCAACACCACTCTCGACTTTCCCTCTGTCGGTCAGGTGTTTCTGATCGAGCGCGAATCCATCAAGAAAAAAACCGGCGAGCGCTCGCATGAGACCGCTCTGGGGATCACGAGTCGCACCCC
>JAJYPQ010000321.1 GCA_021795255.1 Pseudomonadota bacterium | reverse complement strand
TCTTAGCGTCGGGGCAGACTCCAGCGCGGGGTCAGGCCACTCGGGCGTAAATGGGCTTACCGAGCGCGTTCGCGGCCGCTTCGATCTGGTCCGGCCTTGAGGCCTGGCGCAGGTCGAATAGGCGATCCCCTTGCGGCCTATGCCACCCCAGGCGCCGGGCAAGTTCCGCCTTTTTGATCCCTTGGTCGGTCATCGCCTGGTATACCAAAAGCTTCACGCATGCCAACGTCGATGGCTGCACGGTCGTTTGGCCGGGCGCGGGCCGGTTTGCGGCGGGTAGCTGTGGCGGCTCGCGTAGTCCTTTTTGGAAGTAAGCGGCGCTTCGGTGGGCGCATACAGCCCGAAACCGCGTGCTCCCTACCACAATATCGGGGCGGAAATGGGTAAGCGTGAACCACGTTTCCATAATATATGATTTGTCGTATGATACTATATATTGGTTTTTTTAGTAATGATATCTCCGTATATTGTGGTGGTAGGAAAGAATTGGCTTGATCGCTGAGGCCTTATCTGTCATACTTCAGCACGCTCAGTACTTTCGGGCGTGCGTGCTCATCCTACTTTGGTCCGACTTATGCGGGCTCAAGGGTGCTATACGATGGCCGAGCACGTAAGGCATAAGGAGACAATATGAAAACAATAGACCCAGAGTCATCACGTCGTCGGGGACGTGCGTTATCGGAAAGCAGTGTTCTTCGCTCTTCTCGTTATGGTATTTCTTGGGCGCTCGGTGCGTTTGCGACTCTTACCCTGATCGGCGGCATGATGGTCACCGGTTTTTGGGATCGCGGTGCGCTTACGGCCTTTCCCTCGGCGAGCGGCGGTAACGAGGTCGTGTTGACGGCCGATACCGCGCCGCCCGCGCTGTGGTCCAACGCTTGGCTCGGTCGCCATCCCTATCGGGCCGTGGCGTTTCACGGCCTCCGGCGTTTTGCCACGGGTTTTACGCTCACGGTTCCCCACAAGCCGGCTACTTTTCGGCAGGATCTCTTGCGGGTCGGACCGGCCATCTCGGCCCGATTGGTGCGCTTTCGGGACATCATTTCCGCAGAGGCTAAGCAGACTCTTGTAGCAAGGGCCTGGCTGTAAGGACGGATTGACTGCGTCCGTTGGCCCGCTGCTAGGCGCCTCTTGTCTGGCGGTGCTTAGGGCCACATTCGGCGAAAACCCCGGCAAACGGACATCTGCAAAGATGGGCCCGCTAGACTGCGGGATAATCCGGGGTGGGGGTGGACGTGAGCGCTGGTTATAATGCACGGATGCAAATAGGCCAATGGGAACAGCGGGCGGTGTCTTGGCAGACGTTGGGCGGCCGATTTTTGGCGGCGGCGGGACAGCCCCGTAATGCCAAGATCATTAATACGGTTGCGATTGTGTTGTTCGCGGGCGCGTTAGCGCACTGGACTTGGGGTGTCTTTGCGCCACCTCGAAGAACCGAGGTCGCACGGATCGCGACGCGGCGCGTGACCACGCCACCTCTCTCGGTATTGTTGCGGGCGCATCTCTTCGGACGTTCGGCGACGACGAGTTTGGCTGCCATCCCTGTGAGCCATCTGGCGCTCACGCTTTCAGGTTTGGTACTCGGCGCCCGGCCCTTGGCCCTGATCGGCCAGGCCGGACAGGAAGTGCGGCCGTATCTCGTGGGGGCCAAGGTTTCGCCGGGCGTCGTCTTGGCAGCGGTCACTCCAGACCGCGCCATTCTCCGGCAAAACGGGAGGCTCGAGAGCCTCTTGCTGTACCCGCCCAAGGGCGGCGCGTTGGCGAATCAGGGGCCGTCTGTTCCGAGCTCGGCGCCGTCCCAAGTACCCCCGTCGGCGGCCGTCGGCGCGAACCCTGCCACGACGATTCCCTTAACGGCCGCGACCATGGGCCGGCTGAGCCAGGTCTCGACGGCTCAGCTACAGACATCGCTCGTCCCCGCTCCAGAGGGGGGCGTGCTTGTAAAAAGTGCGCCCGGGAGAGGTTTTGCCGCTCTCGGTTTGAAGCAAGGCGACGTCATTGAGGAGATCAATGGCCGTCCGGTTAATTCTCTTGGCTCCGCGATCAGCGCGTACATGGCGGGGGCCAAGGCAGGTGATATCACAGTGGACGTGGCCCGCAAGGGACATATTAAGCTCTTTCGTTATGCCTTGCCCGGGCAATAAGTCGTTGGCTAGGCGAGCTTTATTTCTAAGGATAGAACACCTATGGGTAAGTCTGTGCGGGGCTGGTTATGGGCGACGATAGGCGTATCCGCGCTGTTGTTGTCGGTACGGCAGGGGGCGTGCGCAACGAATAGGCCAGCGGGCCCTACGCCCGATCACCCTATCGTCGGTCCGAAGACCCCGACCTTGCCGCCCCCGGCAAGCCACCCCGTCCTGAGCGCCATCGCTCCTACCGCGCAGCCAGCTATGGCGGGCAACGGTTCGGCCGTCGTCAGCACGTCCCATAGAGTGCCCCCAGGCGAGATGCTTTTTAACTTCGACAACGCCAATATCCGGGCCGTCATCCGGACGATGGCCGAGCTGACCGGAAAGAACTTTTTGATCGATCCCCGCGTCCAAGGCAAGGTAACCATCGTATCGGCCTCTCCCGTCACGGTCTTTGCGGCCTATCAGATTTTTCTGAGCGCCTTGAAGGCTCAAGGCTTTACAGCCGTCACTGGCCCCGGCAATGTGGTCAAAATTCTTCCGCAGGCGAACGCTCGTCAGGCGGCCCCGGTAAGTGCTCGCTGGCCTAGCGGCGGGGATCAGCTCGTGACCCAGGTCATCCCGATAGACGAGGGCGTGGCCACCCAGATCGTACCGCTTTTGCGGCCGCTCATGTCGAGTACGGGCGTGGTCTCAGTCTACACCCCCACCAATACCCTTATCCTGACAGATTATGCGGACAACGTGCGCCGTCTCATCCAGATAATCGACAGTATCGAGGCCGGCATCCGCGCGCCCATCGCCGTCATCCCCTTGCGCTACGCCTCGGCCGTCGATACGGCTAATCTACTCGTGCGCTTAGACGAGGCTCAGTTGCCGGGCACGACCGGCGTACCGACCGGGAGTTACAGCCCGGTCTTTATCGTGCCTGACACCCGCAACAATAGCCTTCTCGTCCGCACGGCCAGCGCCCGCAAGCTCCGGTTCATCGAGGCGCTTGTGAGGAAGCTCGATACCAAGGGCAGTAGTGGCGGAACCACCCATGTGGTCTATTTACGCAATGCCAGGGCCAGTAAACTCGCGAAGATTTTGCGGGGGCTTTTAGAGGGCGAGGCCAAGGGAGCGAGTTCCCTTCCGGTCTCACCGATTCTTCCGGTATCGCTTCCCGGTCAACCGGCCCCTACCAAGGCGGTCTCATCTAAAGCGATCAAGGCTTCTCTTGTCCAAGCGGACCCTTCCATTAATGCATTAATAATAAACGCACCGGACGCGGTTTATGATAATCTTCGCGCAGTGATAGCCAAGTTAGATATCCGCCGTGCTCAGGTGTTCGTCCAGGCGTTGATTACCGAAGTCACGACCAATGACGAAGCGGAACTCGGCATACAATGGGCCGGGGCGGCGCCTGCCGGCGGTGGCGCAGTCGGCGCGATCACCAATTTCCCGGTGACTGGATCCGGTATTGTCTCGACTGCCACCACGCCGTCGAACCTCGCTAACGAGGCGGGTCTTGCGCTCGGCTACATAAGCGGCTCGGTTACGCTTTCAAACGGACAAAGCGTGGTCGGGCTTTCGGCGCTCGCTCGGGCCCTACAGTCCGTATCGGGCGTCAATGTCTTGTCGACGCCGGATCTCCTGACCTTGGATAACACCGAGGCCAAAATCATGGTGGGCCAGAACGTACCATTCGTTACCGGAAGTTACTCTACCGGAGGGACGCTTGGGAGTGCCGCCGTGAACCCCTTTCAGACGGTTGAACGCAAGAACGTGGGTTTGACGCTCAAAATTAAGCCGCAAATCACCGCCGGCAACAATATCAAGATGCAGATCTACGAAGACGTGTCGAGTATCGCGCCGAACATATCTGGCGCGATAGATCTCATCACCAATCGCCGCGAGCTGAAAACCACTGTGATCGTGGCCAATGGCAGGACGATCGTATTGGGCGGTCTCATTGATGATGATGTGGAGAACACATGGCAGGGGGTGCCCTTGTTGGACCGCATTCCCTTGCTAGGGAACCTTTTCCGGTATCGGCAGCGGGTGAAGAAGAAGACGGATCTGATGATATTTCTAAAACCGGTCATTGTCCGCAATAGCCAGGAAAGCGAGGGATTTACCGCGTCGCGTTACGCCTTCATGCAGGCCGAAGAGCGGGCGATGCATTTCTCGCACTCCGTAGTGCTGCCGAACTATCGGCAGCCGCGTCTGCCGCCTTTGCATCAGCCGCCGTTACGGCCGCGGAAGAGGGTAGCACGGAAGGCGGTGTCGGTTGTGGGGAGCAAGCATGGTTGACGTAATAGAGCGGCCTTTAGACCCACAATGGGTGGGCAGGCTTCCGTACCATTTCGCCAAGCGCTATGGCGTCATGAGCGTGGGGCTCGTAGACGACGAGGTCGAGGTGTGGTTGCGCGCGCAAGTGGCGGGCCCCGTGTTGGCGGAGCTCGCGCGGGTACTGCGCAAACCCCTTAAGCTTACGACCATCGGCGACGAGGCGTTCTCGGCGGCCCTCAACACCGGTTATGCACGCGATATGTCGCAGGCCCAGCAAATCATGGGCGACCTCGACGACAAATTGGACCTCGCGGAACTAGCGCAATACTTGCCAAAGACGCAGGATTTGCTGGAAAGCGAGGGCGATGCGCCGGTCGTTCGCCTCATTAACGCGCTTTTGACGCAGGCGGTGCGCGAAAAGGCCTCGGACATCCATATCGAGGCCTTCGAGACCCGGTCTTTGGTGCGATTTCGGGTGGACGGCGTATTGCGGGATGTGATCGAGCCGCAGAAGGCGGCGCACGGCGTGCTGGTGTCGCGCATCAAGATCATGTCGCGGCTCGACATCGCGGAAAAGCGCATGCCACAGGATGGGCGCATTACCCTGCGACTCGCCGGTCGCCCGATCGATGTGCGCGTCTCGACCGTGCCGACGGCACACGGGGAGCGCGTGGTGTTGCGCTTACTCGACAAGCAGGCCGGTCGTCTCAACCTCTCTCATCTCGGCATGCCGGACGACACGCTATCAGTATTACGCGGGCTCATATCCCAGCCCCACGGGATCTTTCTCGTTACCGGGCCTACCGGATCGGGAAAGACCACGACGCTCTATTCGGCTCTGAGCGAGCTCAACACGAAGACGTTCAATATCATGACCGTG
>JAJYPQ010000320.1 GCA_021795255.1 Pseudomonadota bacterium | reverse complement strand
GCATAAGCCTCACCAAAGTCCGGATGTATGGCTGCAATCTTCACCTTCTTACCGTCATAACGTGAGGGCTTGGCAAACAGGGGGCGACCATGTACGAGAGCCGGTGCACGCTTGGGTGACCTTGGCCGTCATTCACCAACTGCTTGCTCCGTCGGCTCGCGGGCGCTATGGCCTAGCCACACACTTTGGATCGGCTTTACCGCAACAGCCCTAACATCGCGGCTTGCACCACGGCCGCCGTCTTGTTCACGGCTCCCAGTTTCGTCATGACGTTTTGGATATGGAAGTGCACCGTGCGTTCGGCGATCTGAAGAATGCGAGCGGTCTCGCCTGCGGTCTTGCCATCTCCGGTCCAACGAAGGACTTCGATTTCGCGATCGGTTAGCACCGGCGTATCCTTGGGCGCGCTGTCGGATAGTAGCAGCCGCACCATGGTCCTGTGCGCGAGTTGCGCAAGCCAGGTGAAGTGTGGGGCCTTGTCTCGCAGTTCCGCGGGAGATAAGGGCTCATGGGTGCGCGCCAACGTCAGCATGCCATGGTTGCCGACACCGCAGATTCCTTGGACCCATCCGATTCGCAAACCGGCACTTCGTGCTTCGTCCCAGAGAACCGGTGTGGTGGCAAACATCGTGTCGGACCAGACGGCGGGAGCGAGTGAGGTTCCCGCATGGCGGACGGTAGGGTCACTCGTAAGGTATTGCTGCTCGGCGTACCGGGCCTGCCACGCCTTTGGATAATTGCCGAACATCTCGGTGTGAGGGCGCGTGAGCGGCCAACGCGCTTGCAGGCCGTAGGCGCAATACTCAAAACCTAGGGCCCTTGCACAGTCTGTGACGTGCGCCAAACTATCCTGCGCATTGCACGCGCTCTGTAGACGCTCCATGCTGGCATCCTGCCAGTTCCCCATAGGGTTCACTATCCCATAGTGATAACAAGGGATTTTATAACCGCGCTCCGATCTGCCTGTCAACTTTTGCACTACCGGGTTATAAAAAAGACACCGATAATGGTCGTCCCGACCCCATTTCTTTAAGGATCCCCCGATGAGTCATAAAGCCGCAGTTACGAGAAATCGTGTTGTTCTCTTTCCCGATGGTACCGTGCGCCTAGATAGGAGCACGCTGTTCGGGATTCGCTTTAAACACATCTTATCCGGTCTTTATGAAGAGTCCGTGACGAACAAGGTCGGTATGGGCACGGGGGCCACCATCGCGCGCCTGGAGGGCTATACCGAGTGGGTCAGTGAGATGCGTCCCCTGATCACCTTGGGCTGGGACTGGGAATGGCAGTTCGTATCCGGCAGATCCGGTTACCGACGTCGTGAGGCTCCCTTTACAAATATCACTCTGGTCGATCAGGACGGGCCCGACATCGGGTCTGATGAAACCGCCCGCGTGCTCAGTGACGCGATCGACCAAACGGACTGGCAGGATGCTGTAGCCGCCTACCTCGCCACGCGCTATCGCTAGCGCCCTGTCAAACCTGTCAGTACCGTTGTGTTTACCGCTTCGCTAGATTGCCCTCCAAGGATAGTTACCTTGGAGGGAACCATGATGCAGCTATTGTCAGGAGCGCCAAAGACGCTCCCCGTGGGCCTTTACGAACAGGCCGCCCGATATCGGCAGCAGGTGTTTGTGGAACGTCTTGGTTGGGAATTGCAGACATCGCAAGGCATGGAGGCCGACCAGTTTGATCGGCCGGATACCGTGTACGTGGTAGCTCAAAATGATCAACATGAAATCATCGGCTGCGCGCGCCTTCTTTCGACCCACCGACCCTATCTTCTAGGGGAGATCTTCCCGCAGCTTCTGAATGGCTTGCCGGTGCCCTGTTCCGCTGATGTGTGGGAGCTATCCCGCTTCGCGGCCGGACGCCTCGATGATGCGAAAGAGAAAGCCGGAAGCCGCTCTCTCCTGAACCCGATGCGGTCGCCTATTGCCGAACCGCTCTTGCGGGAGTCTATCCGCTGTGCGGCAGCCCATGGCGCAAAGCACCTCATTACCGTGTCACCACTCGGTGTAGAGAGGCTCCTAAGACGAGTTGGCATTGGGGCGCGTAGGGCGGGGCCGCCGGTGCTAGTAGATGGAAGCCCTGTAATTGCCGTATGGATCCAGGCCACGAATTAACAAAATACCTGAGATGAAAGACCCCTGCCTACCCGGTTTGTTGCCAATCCTGTCACAGGTGGGTCCACTCGCCGTTGTAGAGGGTCTCGTAAGTAGGTGCCGATACATGTGCCGCAAGCCCCAAGTCAGAATTAAATGCTGTCTATGAAGACCATCCTTGTGACCGGCGGGGTCGGATTTATTGGATCGAATTTCGTACTGGAGTGGCTCTCCGAGGCGGATCGCGCCGTAGTCAATCTCGATAAGCTGACCTACGCCGGCAATATCCAGAACCTGGAGAGCGTATCGGGCGATGCCCGGCATGTGTTCGTGCAGGGGGATATCGGAGACAGCGCGCTTGTCGGCGAACTCCTGCGGCGTCATCGCCCGGAGGCGATCGTGCACTTCGCCGCCGAGAGTCACGTGGACCGGTCGATCCTGGGCCCCGAGGACTTTGTCGCCACGAACGTCACGGGGACCTTCCGGTTGCTCGAGGCGGCGCGGGCGTATTGGTCGGAGCTTTCGGGGTCGGGGAAGGAGCGGTTCCGCTTTCTGCATGTCTCCACCGACGAGGTCTACGGGTCCTTGGGTCCTCAGGATGCGCCTTTCACAGAAACCACGCCCTATGCCCCCAATAGCCCTTACGCGGCCTCCAAGGCCGCTTCCGATCACCTGGCGCGCGCCTATTACCACACCTATGGCCTGCCGGTCCTCACCACCAACTGCTCGAACAATTACGGGCCCTATCAGTTTCCCGAAAAGCTCATCCCCTTGATGTGCCTGAACGCCCTGGAGGGGAAGCCTTTGCCAGTGTATGGCGATGGCGCCAATGTCCGCGACTGGCTCTACGTGGGGGATCACTGCGAGGCCCTACGGACGGTGCTGGCCCAGGGGCGCCTTGGTGAGACCTATAACATCGGGGGTGATAGCGAGAAGACCAACCTCGAGGTGGTCCACGCCCTCTGCGCCACGCTGGATGAGCTGCGGCCGCGCCCCGACTCCAGCAAGCACGTCTCGCTCATCACTTTCGTGAAGGACAGGCCCGGACATGACCGGCGCTACGCGATCGACGCCCACAAGATCCGCAAGGAGCTCGGTTGGCGCCCGCGCATGAGTTTCGAGCAAGGGCTACGCGCCACCGTACAGTGGTATCTCGATCAGGGCCCGTGGCTTAAGGCCGTGCAGACCGGCGCTTATCGCCAATGGATCGACCGGCAGTACGAGTCAGGCCGACAAGCCGGCGGGGTACGTCCATGAAGGGTATTATTCTCGCCGGAGGGTCCGGCACGCGGCTCTATCCCGTGACCCAGGCGATTTCGAAGCAACTCCTGCCGGTCTACGACAAGCCGATGATCTATTATCCCTTGTCGACGCTCATGCTGGCGGGAATCCGCGAGATCCTGGTGATCTCAACCCCGCAGGACACGCCGCGCTTTACGCAATTATTGGGAGACGGGTCGCAGTGGGGGCTTAGTATTCAGTATGCGACGCAAGCGGAGCCCAAGGGGATCGCCGAGGCCTTCATTATCGGGGCGAACTTCATAGGGCGTGATCCCTGCGCACTGATCCTTGGGGATAATATCTTTTATGGGCATGATTTGGCCCACAGTCTCCAGGCGACTGCGAAGCACACCGAGGGCGCGACCATCCTGGCCTACCCGGTTCACGACCCTGAGAGGTACGGCGTGGTGGAGTTTGGTCCAGACCGAAAGGTCGTGTCTCTGGAGGAGAAGCCCCGCCATCCGAAGTCGCGCTATGCCATAACAGGGCTCTACTTCTACGACAATCGCGTCACAGATATCGCCCGCGAACTCATGCCGTCACCCAGAGGCGAATTGGAGATCACGGACGTCAATAAGCAATACCTTAAACAGAATCAACTGGAGGTCATGGCAATGGGCCGCGGCATGGCGTGGCTCGATACGGGCACGCATGAATCTTTGCTCGAAGCGGGACAATTCATCGCCACCATCGAGCGTCGCCAGGGGCTCAAGGTAGCCTGTCCCGAGGAGACCGCCTATCGCATGGGCTATGTGAATTCCGCGCAGCTCGAGGCGCTCGCCACCCCCTTGGCGAAGAACGGTTACGGGAAGTACCTCTTGGGTCTCCTTCGGGAGCCTTTGGGGACCCATGAGAACGCGCCTGAAGATCAGCTACAAGAAAAGATCTCCTATGGTGTGTGGAAGTGGCTTGAAACTGCAGCGTTTGAGAGCAATCACGGAATTTGATGTTTGTGGATTGGATGTTTGTGGCGTGGACCGGTGCGGCGCCAGGCTTTATGTTCCATCACGCAACGGGCCTGCCCCATACATTGGCCGCTTCAATTGGGGGATGCCCAGCAGGGCGCACGTTTCAAAGTGACATGCGGGGATATGATGTCGAGATACGACCATCAGCGACAAGAAACAGAAAAAAGGGCAGAGCGCGAGCGCCAAAAACCATATGTCGAGACCGGCGCATCAATAGGGCTGAATGTAGATATAGGGTCCGGAAGCTGGATACGGCTAGGATCATCGATAACAGATTCCGTTTTAGGCGATGACGTTTTCGTAGGATTCCGATCGCATATTTCGAACGCCTCAATTAGCCACAATTGTCTTATAGGGTCTCTCGCCTGTATTGGGCACGGGGGCGGTGCTAGGGTCCACGTAAGCCGCGCTGTGTGGATCGGCGCGCGGGCAGTGATTGAGCCCGGTGTAAGAATCGGCCTTGGAGCCGTTATTGGGGCTGGAGCGCATATTCGCGAAGATGTGCCGGCTGACGTTATCGTGGTCGGCCGGCCAGGCCGAGTTCTTAGGAAGCGTACTGTCTTGGAAGATGGCATGCCGAATTTCCATGAGATCCTCGGTGCCGTTCGATCACGGAGAAGCGCCAATCAAAACGGGCGCGCGCCCACGCGGGAACGAGGCGGTCTGGAGCCGGAAGGCATTATGGATGTTGACATTTGTGACGGAGGACATATGCAACTTGGAAGCGGAATTATCGCAATCGGTCGTGCAAACGCGATGACGCAAGAAGGGGGAATTGCAGTCGGCGTGGGGATACGGATCGGGGACCGCGCCGTGCTGGAAGCGTCTCCCCCTGTGTCACAGTAGTTGCCGCCTCCATTAATGGTTAATCTGGGGGCGAGGTGAGAGAACGATGGCACGATACGCACAACGATTGAAGGATCAGGCTGTGG
>JAJYPQ010000319.1 GCA_021795255.1 Pseudomonadota bacterium | reverse complement strand
ACGAGTTTGTCGAACGGAAGGGACCGGCCCTCCGCGCGGCCTTTGGCAAGGACGGGATTCCAACGTCCGCCGCGCAAGGTTTTGCGCGTTCCCTTCAGGTCCCGGTCGAAGCGCTCACGACCTTGACTACCGACCGCGGGGACTTCCTAGGTTATCGCGAACGGCGTCGGGGCCAGGCCCTAGGGGCTGTCCTACCGGGCGTTCTCGACAAAGTCCTCCGCGGCTTGCCCATGGGACGGCGGATGCGCTGGGGGGATAACGAGACCGAATTCGTTCGCCCCGTGCATTGGATCGTTCTTCTGCACGGACAACGCGTACTGCGCGTACCGGTCTTGGCGATCACCGCCGGACGGACGACTCGCGGGCACAGGTTTCATGCCCCGCAAAAGATCATGATCTCGTCTGCTGACGACTACCGCCGCATATTGAAGACCGAAGGATACGTGTTGGCGGACTTTGAGGAACGCAAGGCGCGGGTCCGTGAGCAGGTCGAGGCCCTGGCGGCGAGCATAAACGCCGAGGCCCTGATAGATCCGGCGCTCCTCGATCTCGTGACATCTCTTGTCGAGTGGCCACGGGCTCTTTTGGGGTCTTTCGACGAGGGCTTTCTCAAGATCCCCCGAGAAGCGCTGGTGGCGGCGATGCAGGACCACCAAAAATACTTTCCGCTCGAGCGCGACGGGCAGCTCCTCCCGCGATTCATTACCGTAGCGAACATCGAGAGCGCAGACGAATCCGTCGTGCGCCGCGGCAACGAGCGGGTACTGGCGGCTCGCTTTGCCGATGCACGCTTCTTTTGGCAGAACGACGGCAAAAGACGTCTGGAGGACCACGCGGAAGGATTGGAGGCCGTCGTGTTCCAAGAACGTCTGGGAAGCCTCGCCGACAAGGTCAGGCGCCTGCGCGGACTGGCCCGCGGCATCGCCCGGCTTACCGGGGGCGACGCCTCTTTGGCCGACCGGGCAGCGCATTTAAGCAAGGCCGACCTGCTGACAGGCATGGTGGGCGAGTTCCCGGAACTGCAAGGCATCATGGGTGGGCACTACGCCCGCCATGACGGGGAGTCGAGTGCGGTGGCTTTGGCCATAGCCGAACATTATCGCCCCCGATTCGCGGGCGATGCCCTGCCCCAAACCGAACTCGGGCAAACGCTCGCCTTGGCGGACAAGCTTGATACACTAGTCGGTATCTTTGGGATCGGTCTTGCCCCGACGGGTGATAAGGATCCTTTTGCGCTACGCCGCGCCGCTATCGGCGCGCTCCGGTTGTGGGACCTCATTGGGCAGCGCCCGGGCTGCGATATGCCGGTCGCGGCCCTGGTCCGAGAGGCCTGCACCCAATACCCACAGGGCCTGCTCGCAAGCAACACGCCCGACGCCGTCTGTGACTTCCTAGTCGAGCGGCTGCGTCACCTGCTCGAGGCCTCCTATCCCGCCGATGCGGTCGATGCCGGGCTCGCGTATGGCATGGCCAAGGTCGGCGACAGTACCCGCCGCGTAGCGGCCTTGGCGCTTTTTGCGCAAAGCCCCGATGCCGCCGCGCTCATTAGCGCGAACAAGCGGATCCGTAATATCCTAAAACAGGCGCCCGAGGTCATAGACGACGCCGCGGGGTTGACCCTCTCGGAGGCCGCCGAGATCCGGCTTGCGGAGATGCTGGAGGCCTTGCAACCGCGCGTTAGGGCTTGGGTGGAGGGCGGGGATTACCAACAAGCACTCGTCGCTCTGAGCGGCCTTAGGCCTATCGTCGATGCCTTTTTTCTCGAAGTTCTGGTGATGGCCGAAGACCGGGAGCTGCGCCGTAGCCGTTTGACCTTGCTGTCCAAGCTCTCGGCGATGTTCGAAAGCATAGGCGACGTATCGCGCCTCAAACCCCAAGGAGGTCACGATGAGCCCTAACAGGGACTCCATTACCGCCATGAGAGAGGCCGTCCAGGCCTTCCACGACAAGCACGATCTCAAAGGTCAGGGAGGCGAGGACCTCACTTACCGAGTTGCCCTCATGGCCGAAGAGCTAGGGGAGATATCGGCGTGCGTCACCAAGGGCCGGGACAGAGAGGCCTTGGCCGAAGAATGCGCGGACCTTCTGATCCTGCTCATGGGCACGGCGATCGCCGCTGATTTTGCGCTGGATAAGGCGTTTTGGGCCAAAATGGAAAGGCTCATGACGCGAGAATCGCGCATAATCAACGGGCGCATACGAGTCTCCGAGTTCAGGACCTAAGTTATGCGCCTAATCATCCTCGACCGAGACGGCGTGATCAACGAAGACTCTGACGCCTACATCAAGAGCCCGGACGAATGGCAAGCGATACCGGGAAGCCTGGAAGCCATCGCCCGTCTCGTCCATGCCGACTTTCATGTGGTCGTGGCGACGAACCAGTCCGGCATCGGCCGCGGGCTCTTTAACGTCGATATGCTAAACCGTATCCATAACCGCATGATCGACGAGATCCACCACAAAGGCGGCGAGATCGATGCCATCTTCTTTTGCCCGCATGGCCCGGAGGATCGCTGCCGCTGCCGCAAACCGAACATCGGCCTTTTCGAAGACATCGCGACTCGCTTAAAGACCAACCTAAACGGCACCTACGCGGTGGGGGATTCGCTGCGCGATATCGAGGCCGCCCGCGCGGCCCGGGCGATACCCGTCTTGGTGAAGACCGGCAAGGGCTTAAAGACCTTGACCACGGCCGGCGGGCTTGACTCGGTCGCGGTCTTCGACGACCTCGCGGCGTTTACCTCGGCGCTCCTCGGTGGGGGGATCGCCCTAACCCCATGATGAGAATTGTCAGGGCCGCCCTGTTCCAAGTGGGCTTCGTGGCCTCGATTGCGGTATGGGCCCCGGTTGTGTTGGCGCTCTTTTGGCTTAAGCCTATCCCCCGCTATCTGGTCATCCGCCAATGGGGGCGATTCACGGTCTGGTGGCTCAAGGTCACCTGTGGGCTGTCGTACCAAGTGACGGGACGCGAGAATATCCCGAAGACCCCGTGCGTAATCTTGTCAAAGCATCAATCCACATGGGAGACCCTGGCTTATCAATGGATCTTCCCGCCGCACGTCTGGGTCCTGAAAAGGGAGCTACTCTGGATCCCACTGCTTGGATGGGGCATGGCCCTAAGCCAGCCGATCGCTATCGCCCGGGAACAGAAACGCCGGGCCATCGATCAGCTCATTCGCGATGGCAAGAAGCGTTTGCGAGACGGGCGCTACGTCATCATCTTTCCTGAAGGGACGCGAGTTGCCCGCGGCGAACACGGCCGGTTCAAGCTCGGCGGGGCCAGGCTTGCGTGCGCCGCGGCATGCCCGGTCCTGCCGGTCGCCCACAACGCCGGGTGCTTTTGGGGACGACGCGCCTTCCTCAAAAAGCCCGGTGTCATTCGGGTCGTCGTCGGTCCGCCCATCGCCGTCTTGGGCCGGGAACCGGCGGACGTGAATGCGCTCGCCGAGCGCTGGATCAAGGACCGCACCGACGCCCTCGAAAGAGAGGCTTAAGCACTTCTCGAGACCCAAACGGCAGGTTACCATACGACCATGACGTCCGAGCGGCCCCTTCTTATCGTCCCCGACCTCTCGCACCGGATCCTTTTACATTCTTGCTGCGCCCCTTGTTGCGCCGACATCATGCAAGAAATGCAGCGGTCCGGCATCGAGCTCACGGTGCTTTTTTATAACCCCAACATCCAGCCCCGCGCGGAGTACGAGCTGCGTAAAGCCGAGAACAAGCGCTTTGCCGATGCGCTCGGCATCCCCTTCGTCGACCTCGACTACGATCAAGACAACTGGTTCCAGCGAGTCAAAGGGCTTGAGAACGAGCCGGAACGGGGGGCCCGTTGCACGGTCTGTTTCGATCTCCGATTCGAGCGCTCGGCGTTATACGCAGTCGAGCACGGGTTTTCGGTGTTTACGAGTTCGCTTGGCATCTCGCGCTGGAAAGACATGAATCAGATAAACGGCTGTGGCGAACGAGCGGCGGCGGGGTTTAACGGACTCTCCTATTGGACATTCAACTGGCGCAAGGGCGGCGGCAGCCAGCGCATGATTACGCTATCGAAGGAGCAGCACTTCTATCAGCAGGAGTACTGCGGATGCGTCTACTCGCTCCGCGACACGAATCGCGCCCGTCTAAAAAGAGGGCAAGCCAAAATTCAGTTTGGCAAGCGATTTTACGGGGTCGACGAGTCCTGAGCGTCGGCTTCGGCAGGGCTTCGATAAGCCGCCAGCGCCGCGAACTCCTCGAAGGCCAAGGTTTCGGCCCGACGGGTAGGATCTATGCCGAGGGCAGCCCAGTCGCCGGCGGAGAAATAGGTCTTCAAGCTGTGGCGCAGCATCTTCCGTCGCTGCGAAAAGGCGGTCGCCACTAGCTTGGCGAACCGCACGACGTCCGATGGGGGGATACGGTGAGGAATCGGCCGAAGATACACGAGCCGGGACTCGACCTTGGGGGGCGGCGTGAAGGCATGGGCCGAAACCGCAAAGAGCGGGGCCACGTCGCACCGGGCCTGGACCATCACCGACAGGCGTCCATAGTCCGGGCCGCACGGGGCGGCCGCCAGCCTGTCGACGACCTCCTTTTGCAACAAAAACACCATACTTTGGATGCAGGGCTGATCCAACAGATGAAAAATGAGCGGCGTGGAGATGTTGTAGGGAAGATTGCCTACGACTCGCAGACCGCTCGCGCCGATCTTGCATAGCGAGAAACGAAGCACGTCGCCCTCGTGAACCGTGACACGAGGCGGGGGGAATCGTCGTCCGAGATCGGCCACCAGGTCCCGGTCGATCTCGATCACATGGAGCCGTTGGAGGCGCTCTAAAAGGTGCGCCGTCAGAGCGCCGCCCCCCGGACCTATCTCGACCGTTTGCTCGCCCGGGGCGGCCAAACAGGCATCGGCAATATGTCGAAGCACCGCTTCATCGCGTAAAAAATGCTGCCCAAACCGCTTTTTAAGTACGGCCATGGGCCAAGGCGGCGTCTTTGGCCAGCGCGAGCGCTTCGACGAGGCTCCCGGTGTCGATCAATCCTTGGCCCGCGCGGTCGAGGGCCGTGCCGTGATCCACCGAGGTCCTCACGAACGGGAGTCCTAACGTGACATTGACGGCACGGCCGAAGCCATGGCTCTTTAAGACCGGCAGGCCCTGGTCGTGATACATAGTGAGCACCGCATCGACACCTATGAGTCGATCGGGTACAAAGGCCGTATCCGCCGAGATCGGCCCCACGGCATCTATGCCGCGGCTTTGGGCGCGATCCACCGCCGGGCCTATGATGTCTCTGTCCTCGTGACCCAAATAGCCCCCTTCCCCGGCATGGGG
>JAJYPQ010000318.1 GCA_021795255.1 Pseudomonadota bacterium | reverse complement strand
ACGTCCATGGCTTTCCGATCCTGCGTCAATGGCATGCCGTCCACCGGAAAAACAAACGCTTATCGGCGGTGGCTGGGCGATTTCTGGATTTTCTCTTGCAGGGACGGAAATTTACCGAACCGGAACTCACGAAACCCTGACCGGTCGGCGTCCGAAAGCACGCTCGCCATATGAACCGGCGTCAAAGTCGCACGGCCACAAAGACGGCCCCGGTTTGGTCTGACGCCATGCGAATTTCATGGGCGCGAAAAAGGCCTCGGCCTCCCTGCCAGAAGTAGCCCGCCCTAAAAACAAGGTCTCACGGACAGCCCGCACACCTTGGAACCGAAGCCGCGCAAGGGCCATTGGCGCAAGACGGTCACAGCAACAGGTCGTCAAAAGCGCCGCCCCCCAAACACATATATCGCCATCTGACTTGTCAGGCGCCGAGGCTTCTCGGTAAGGTGGCCACACACGCAGCCCACCCTCGCCTCCAGGACCCGCACCATGGCCGCCCCAGCGCATGATGTCGCCGCCCGACTCGATCGACTTCCCTGGTCACCGTTCCATAGGCGTATGGTGTTCGCGCTTGGTATCGCCTGGATTCTCGATGGTCTCGAGGTCACGCTCGTAGGCTCGCTTGCGCCGATCCTAAGGCGCCCCCAAACCTTGGGACTTTCGGCCCAGGCTGTCGGACTTGTCGCAAGCAGCTATCTTCTCGGCGCCGTCCTCGGCAGTCTACTTTTCGGCTATCTCGCGGATCGTTCGGGCCGCAAACGGCTTTTTACGGTGACGCTGCTCCTCTACATCACGGCCACGGCCGCCTCGGGTCTCGCCTGGGATATCGGTAGTCTCGCCGTGTTTCGCTTCTTCACGGGCGCCGGGATCGGCGGCGAATATTGCGCCATCAACTCAGCAATTCAAGAACTCGTGCCGGCGGCGCGCCGCGGCCGCATCGACATCGTGATTAATGGCAGCTTTTGGTTGGGGGCCGCAGGCGCCGCAGGCCTGAGCCTCGCGCTGCTCAACCCCGCTTGGCTACCCCTTTTCCTCGGCTGGCGTCTCGCCTTCGGGGCTGGCGCGGTTCTCGGCCTCATCGCCCTCGTCTTGCGTTCGCGCATCCCTGAAAGCCCGCGCTGGCTCGTGGGCCGTGGGCGCGAGCACGAGGCCTTGGATATCGTGAGAGCCCTCGAGCGCGCCGTGTACCGGAGCCTAAAGAAAGAACCGCCCGCAAAGCCCGTACGGGCGATGCCGAACACCCCAGCCCGGTTTCGGATCAAACTCACAAGCGCCATTCGTATCATATGGGCCCGTTACCGGAAGCGCGCTCTTCTCGGCACGATCCTCATGGCGTCCCAGGCCTTCTTCTACAACGCGTTTTTCTTTACCTACGGCCTCGTCTTGGTCCGCTTCTACCATGTGTCGGCCCCTGCCGTCGGCCTTTATGTCTTACCCTTCGCCTTGAGCAACTTTCTGGGCGCGGCCTTTTTGGCGCGGTTCTTCGATACCGTAGGCAGGCGCCCGATGATGATCGGCACCTATGCCCTGTCCGGCCTTTTGATGATAGCCAGCGCCACCTTGTTTCGTGACCACGCGCTGACCGTTGTCTCCCAGACCGCTGCCTGGGCCGTCATGTTCTTTTTTGCCTCGGCCGGCGCAAGCGGCGCTTATCTCACCGTGAGCGAGAGCTTCCCGGTCGAGATCCGAGCCAGTGCCATCGCGCTTTTTTACGCCTTAGGCACCGCCAGCGGCGGGGTCCTAGCGCCGACCGTGTTCGCCGTTCTTATCGCTACAGGATCACGGGGCCGGGTCTTCAATGGCTATCTTCTCGGGGCCGGTTTGATGGGGCTTGGGGCCTTGGCCGAATGGTTTTTTGGGATCGCGGCCGAGGGCCTTCCCCTCGAGGCGCTATCCGCCCCCTTGTCTCAGCCGCCCCAGGGCAGCGCCCCCCAAAGCCCTCGCTCCTCATTCCCCGGTTCGGGCCGCGATCGCGCCCCCTAGACCGTTCCTACCCGGAGTACCACCCCCTCCACATACCGACCCTTCGGTAAATAGCGGGGCCACCTAACGCCCAAAATACGCTATCTAGGACCGACCACCCCCTTAGGGCGCTCGCCATGAATGATCGCTTTGGCTTGACCGACAACGGATTGACAGTCCGCATCCTGGAGACCCCCGAAGACTATCTCCAGGCCTACCGACTTCGCCACGCCATCTATTGCCGCGCGCTTGCCTGGGTGCAAGGACGCCCCGATGGTCTGGAATGCGACGACTACGAAGAGGGCTCCACGTCGATCGGGGTCTTTACCGAGGAAAACGCGCTCGTCGGGGTCGTGCGTCTCATACCCTCGGAGCGCCGATTTATGCTGGAACGAGAGTTCCTGACCCTTGTCGGACCTGACCATGGCATCAAAAAACAGGCCGATACCGTCGAGGTCACTCGCCTCGCCACCCGTCGGACGCCGAGATCACAACGCCCGTCTGCGCTGGTCTCTTGTCTTCTCTACAAGGGCATCTACCACTGGTCTTGCCGCCACGGCGTTCGCTACCTCTATCTTGTGGTCCAAACCCCTTATCTTCGGACGCTGCGTCTTTGGGGCTTTCCCTGTTCCGTGGTGGGTCAGGCCCAAGTCCTCGGCTGCGGTAGGCCTTGCGTCGCAGCCCTCTTGGATTGGGACGTCTTCCACGCCCTGGCGCTGGAACACCCATCGCAATTTACGATCTGGCTCATGGACAGTCACCAAACAAACCCAGCGCCGCAGCCCGGGCCATGGCCTGAACCCGGTTTCGAGCCTTCAACTTGCGCATAACATTGTGAAAGTGAAATATCACGGTACGCTCTCTGATACCCATGATCCGCGCCATTTCCCATGTCGTCTTGCCGAGGCTCGCCCAACGCAAGACCTCCCGTTCCCGGGTCGTCAAGGGCACCCGTGCCCGGGGCGCGCATCCCGCGAGCCGCAGCAAGATGCTATGGAGCGCGGGCGTCAGGTACTCGAGCATAGTCTGGTAGCGAGGCTCCTGCACGAAACCCTCGCCAACAAAAGACAGTACGCTTCCCCCGCGCTGTCCCCCACAGGCCATGCCGAATGTCATGCCGTCCCTTAATCCGAAACGCCCGGAGGTTTCGATAAACTGCCGTTCCTCGGAGGACGTGGCATTGCGGTAGGTGTGCGACCAAACCTGAGGGGCGTAGTGCGCAAAGTGGATGCGCAGCACCGGATCGACCCGGTCATAACGATGGTTCCGGTAAAGGGCGAGCCATTCCGGGGGCCAATCGACGGCGAGAATCGCCTTCACTTCGAGGGCCCCGACTCGGGCGTCGAGCCGGACAAGGGCGCATAAGGCGGCGTCGAGAGGGACCAAGGCCTTAAGCGCGTACAGAACCTCCTGTCCCGCGTCCGCGTTTGCGGCCCTTCCAGCTTGGTAGGCGAGCGTCGCGAGCGCCACCATATCCCGTTTCGAAAGCCGTGCGAGCGCGCTTTGCATGCGGGCCATCTCGCCAGACGCAGGCGCTAAGGTCATACGTTCGAAGAGCCGTCAGTTCGTGTCCTTTCACATTAGCACCTCCTTCGAGCGACCTCCAATCGTCGAAGGCATGGGCCTCTCGATCCGCCGCGTGACGACTAACAACTTGAGTGCCCGAGGCCTTATCGAACCTATCACAGCCTGCGCGCCCAAGACCTGCTCCAAATGGGGCCAGGGCGCGCGGATCATGGTAGTAGTCTGCTGCGATAGGCGGATTCCGGCCCCCTTGATAACTAGGGCGCAGGCGATATGCGCCCGAACATCGACGACCTACGGGGAGGCCCACTGGCTCTTTCAGTAACTCCCAGTGCTCGCTAATAGGCCTATTTCTCGGGAATCCGCCGGGCTTTTCCAGAGACCCGGGCAATCAAAAAATCATAGACGGGTATGGGGAGTCGCCGCAGTATCCAGGCGACTGCCGCCATCTGCCAGGGCAGCACCAACCACGGCCGGCCGCGGTCTATGGTACGCCGCATCGCTATCGCCGCTAGGCTAACGGGCATGAGCCAAGGCATAGGGTGGCGATTGTCTGCGGTCATAGGTGTGTCGATATATCCTGGTGCGATGCAAGAGACGCGGATCCGACGCTCGCGAAGCTCGAGTCGCAGGCTCTCCAGATAGGCAATCAAACCCGCCTTGGAGGCCGAATAGGCCGCTACCCCAGGCAGACCGCGCAGACCGGCGACACTGGCGATCCCCGCGACCCGACCCCCGGGACCTAGATAGGGCAGGAAGGCGCTTACGGTATTTTCGACTCCGATGAGGTTGATCTGGATAATATCTGCAAACACCCCTCGATCTGCTGGCTCCGAGCTCAAGGTGCCGCGGCCGATGCCGGCATTGGCGATGACGATCCCGATCTCGCCAAAGGCCTCATGACAGCGGGTGGCTAAGGCATCAAGAGCCCTGGTATCACGGACGTCCGCCACTGCGACCATGACCTTGGCACCGCGGTCACGAAGGAGGGCTGCCGTAGACTCCAAGGCCGCAACCCGACGGCCAATGAGCAGCAGCCCTCGCCCCGGATCCGCGTACGCCAGCGCCAAAGCGCGGCCGATACCACTACCGGCACCGGTGATGACAACCGTTTTGGTGTTGGATCTGCTGACCATCCTGTGCCGCAACTCTCCCGAAAAAGTCGCCCCTTACCTTAGCGGAGAGGCGAAGCCGCGCACAACACCCCGAGACTTCTGGGCGGTCCCTAAGTGTTTCCACAAATCGTCATTCGAACTCGCGGATGATCATCTTGACCGATGTGGCATCCCGCCCTCATTTCGTCCCCGCGTCCCGATCCATTCGAGCTGAAACAAGGAAGGCTAAGCCGCGCCTTCCGTAGACGAAAAAAGGATAGAAGATAGGACGGCCACGGAGATATGTGTCAAACACCGAACGGATCCAATCCTGGCGGCTTTGAAATCTCCGGAAGGTCTACAGGACAGATATACGACCCTCCGCGGACGATGCCATGAAGCGGGATACCTTCTGCCAGTGGGCAGTATTGGAACACTCTTTCCCCATCTGGGAATTGATCCGGGGAGCTTCCGGATCCGGTAAACGAAGGGAGCGGCCGCGCCCCCCTCTCCGTTTCCCGCCTAAGGAGTGACCCGTTTCTCTCCTTCGATGCCGTATAATGTCAAAAGTTTTTTAACTCATGTCGCGCCCTTTGACAAGACAGCCCCTTTCCGCTGCTATTTTAGGGTTGACGTATTTTGGGGTCTTACTAATCAGTTCACAATTTAGAGACCATGTGCTACAATGGTCATATGAAGGTTGATGGACGCAAACTCTCTCACGAGAAACTCGAAGAGATCCGCTTTC
>JAJYPQ010000317.1 GCA_021795255.1 Pseudomonadota bacterium | reverse complement strand
TATTGGCTCCCCGGGAAGGACTTGAACCTCCGACCCGGCGATTAACAGTCACCTGCTCTACCGACTGAGCTACCGGGGATCGCAAGGCTCGCTATCCTACGAACCTCGGGTCCCAACGTCAAGGCCAACTTCGGCTTAAGGGAGCCGGGCTGCGGCCGCTGCCCGTCGTCCGGCCTGCAAGAAACGGTCTAATCTTTCCACGGCGGAGGCCAGGGTCGCATCGCTCGTGGCATAAGAAAACCGCAAATGACCGGGGGAGCCAAAGGCCGACCCTGGTACCACCGCTATACCCGTTTCCTCCAAGAGCCGTTCGGCTAACGCTTGGTCGCTTGCGATGTTGAGGTCGGCGAGGGCCTGGGAGATCTCGGGGAAGAGGTAAAAGGTGCCGTCGGCCGCTTGGCATCGGACGCCCGGCAAGGCGTTTAACTGGCGATGAAGCCAGTCATGGCGCGCCTTGAAGGCTGCGCGCATGGGAACGATGCTATCGGTTCCGGCACGCAAAGCGGCCTCGGCTGCCACTTGCGAAATGGAGGTGGGGTTTGACGTGCTTTGGGACTGGATGGTGGTCATGGCCTTGATGAGTTCAACGGGTCCTGCGGCATAGCCGATGCGCCAGCCGGTCATGGCGTAGGCCTTTGAGACGCCGTTTAAGACGATCGTCCGATCGCCAAGGTCGGGACAGACATTGGCGATGTTCGCGAAAGGCTCCGGGCCCCAGCTGATATGCTCATACATGTCGTCTGTGGCGATAAAGACGTGAGGATAGCGGCGCAAGACCTCGCCTAGGGCGGCGAGCTCCGCACGTGTGTATACGGCCCCCGTGGGATTCGATGGGCTATTCATCACAAAGAGCTTGGTTTTATAGGTGAGCGCCGTATCGAGCGCTTCCGGGGTCATTTTGAAGCCCTGGTCGATCGTGGTCGGGATAATGACCGGGGTCGCGTCCGCCAAAAGGACCATATCGATGTAGGAGACCCAATAGGGGGCCGGAATCACGACCTCATCGTCGGTGTCGAGAAAGGCTTGGGCGAGGTTGTAAAAGCTTTGCTTGCCGCCCACGGACACGAGTACCTGAGACGTGGTAAAATGCAGGTCGTTTTCGCGCGCGAATTTTTGTACGACCGCTTCTTTAAGGCTGGCTGTGCCATCGACTGCGGTATATTTCGTGAAGCCTGCCCGGATCGCCTGGATGGCCGCCTTTTTGATCAGATCCGGCGTATCAAAGTCCGGTTCTCCGACACCAAGATCCAAGATGTCGCGACCCTCGGCTTTAAGTTTTTTGGCGCGTGCTGTAACGGCCAACGTAGGCGATGGCTTGATGCGGCCGAGGCGGGCCGATAATGTCAGTTTAAGCAAGCAGAAACCTTTTCGGGCGTTTGGTCGCCCGTATATTACCCTGGATGGCGATGCAACCAAAGCGGAACCCTGAACGTTTTGAGATCGTGAGCAACTATGCTCCGGCGGGCGATCAACCGACGGCGATCGAGGCCCTGGCGGGGGGTCTGCAAGAGGGTCTTGCTTACCAGACCCTCCTCGGTGTCACGGGGTCTGGTAAGACCTTTACGATCGCCAATGTCATAGCCAAACTGCAGCGCCCGGCCCTTATTCTGGCACCCAATAAGACCCTGGCCGCGCAGCTATACTCCGAGATGCGCGACTTCTTTCCCGATAACGCGGTCGAGTATTTCGTCTCCTACTACGACTACTACCAACCCGAGGCCTACGTGCCCGCGTCCGATACCTATATCGAAAAGGATGCCGCGATCAACGAGCATATTGAACAGATGCGGCTTTCGGCGACCAAGGCCTTACTTGAACGCCCAGATGCCATTATCGTCGGGACCGTGTCGGCGATTTACGGTCTTGGCGACCCGGCTGCTTATCACGCCATGATTTTGCATTTAAAAAAAGGCGCGCTTTTTGATCAACGGGCGATCTTAAAGCGGCTGTCGGAGATGCAGTACACACGTAACGACCTGGAGCTCAAACGCGGGACCTTCCGGGTGCACGGGGATGTGATCGATATTTTCCCCGCCGAGTCAGACCAGCTTGCGGTGCGCATCGGTCTCTTTGATGAAACCATCGATGATCTTTTTGAATTCGATCCCCTGACAGGCGACGTCGTGACCCGCTTAGGGCGGGCCACGATCTACCCGAAATCTCACTACGTGACGCCGCGCGATACTATTACCGGGGCAGTCGACCACATCCGGGAAGAGTTGCGGCTGCGGCTTGAAGAACTGCATGCGGCCAATAAGCTTCTCGAGGCGCAGCGATTGGCCGAGCGCACCCGATTCGACCTCGAGATGATGAAGGAATTGGGTTACTGTTCGGGCATTGAGAACTATTCCCGCTATCTCTCCGGGCGCAAAGCCGGTGAGCCGCCCCCGACTTTGATTGATTACCTGCCCAAGAACGCACTCTTAGTGGTCGACGAAAGCCATGTCACTATGCCCCAACTCGGGGGCATGTACCGGGGCGACCGGGCGCGTAAGACGACGCTTGTGGAATATGGTTTCCGACTGCCCTCGGCGCTTGACAATCGACCGCTCAAGCTCGAGGAGTTCGAGGCCCTGATGCCGCAAACGATCTTTGTGTCGGCCACCCCTGGGCCCTACGAAGCGGCCCGCACCTCGACCATAGTCGAGCAGGTGGTGCGTCCCACGGGGCTTGTGGACCCCGAGATCGAGGTGCGGCCTGTGACCCACCAAGTCGATGATCTTTTGGCGGAGGTCAGGCTGCGCGCGGCGCGTGATGAACGGGTGCTCGTAACAACGCTCACAAAGCGCATGGCCGAAGACCTCACCGAATATTTTCATGAGCACGGTGTGCGAGTGCGCTATCTGCACTCCGATATCGATACGGTCGAGCGAGTCGAGATCATACGGGATCTGAGGGCTGGGGCCTTTGACGCCTTAATTGGGATCAATCTTCTGCGCGAAGGACTCGACATCCCCGAGGTGTCGCTGGTGGCGATTCTCGATGCCGATAAGGAGGGGTTCCTGCGCTCGACGCGGTCTTTGATCCAAACGATCGGGCGCGCCGCCCGGCATTTAACCGGCCGCGCGATCCTCTATGCCGATCGGATCACCGATTCCATGCGCGCCGCGATTGATGAGACCGATCGACGGCGGGCCAAGCAGGTCGCCTTTAATAAGGCTCATGGCATTACCCCACAGGGGGTCGTGAAGGCCGTCAAGGAATTGATCGACGGCGTGCCGGGGCGAGCGGTCCCTGGAAGCGCGCGCAGCCACGAAGAGCAGGCCAGCGCACTCTCCCCAGAGGCCCTAGGCAAGCTTTTGAAAAAGCTCGAAAAAGATATGTATCGGCACGCCCAGGGGCTGGAGTTTGAACAGGCCGCCAAGTTACGAGATCGGATCAACGCCCTAAAGCGCAGCGCCCTAAGCCCAGGGTCTGCTGAGCGGATTGCCGAAGGCTGATCCCCCGGCCTTGCTTGCCCGTTGTTTGGGGCCGCTTTCTTATGGTAAGGTGCGCAGCCCGGAGGCGCGTAGCTCAGTGGTAGAGCACTACCTTGACATGGTAGTGGTCGGTGGTTCGATCCCACTCGCGCCTACCATATTATTCTTTGCACATATGCCGGGGACGCCTACGGCCTTACGAGACACTGCCTACCGATGCCTGTGATTACCCTGCCCGACGGAAGTCGGCGCGAGTATGAGAATGCCGTGACCGTGGCCCAAGTGGCGGCGGACATCGGCGCGGGTTTGGCGCGCTCGGCCCTTGCCGGGCGGGTCGATGACCGGCTCGTGGACACCTCTTTTGCGCTCGATCACGATGCCCGCTTGGCGATCGTGACCGAGCGGGATCCCGAGGGTCTGGAGGTCTTGCGCCATTCGACGGCACACCTTTTGGCGCATGCGGTAAAGACCTTGTACCCGGCGGCCCAGGTCACCATAGGGCCCGTGATAGACGACGGATTTTATTACGATTTTGCCTATGAGCCGGGGTTTAGCCCAGACGACTTAAAGCGTATCGAAGATCGTATGCGCGAACTCGCGCGGCGCGACATTCCTGTGGAGCGGGAGGTCATGGAGAGGGCGGAGGCGATTCGCCTTTTCGAGGGCTTAGGCGAGGCCTATAAGGCCGAGATTATCCGCGATTTGCCGGCGACCGAGACCTTGTCCCTGTACCGCCAAGGCGATTTCGTCGATTTGTGCCGTGGCCCCCATGTCCCGTCTACCGGTCGCCTCAAGCACTTTAAGCTGATGACGCTCGCCGGCGCTTATTGGCGCGGTGATTCGCGTAATCCCATGCTGCAGCGTGTCTATGGGACGGCGTTTGCAAGCCGCGAGGCCCTCGAGGAGCATATCCGGCGCTTAGAAGAGGCCGAACGGCGAGACCATAGGCGGATCGGTCGGGCGCTCGACCTCTTCCATATCCAGGAAGAGGCCCCGGGGATGATCTTTTGGCACGATCGGGGCCTGCGCGTGTATCAGACCATAGAACAGTATATTCGGACGCTGCTGCGGGCCCATGGCTATCAGGAAGTGCGCACGCCCCTTATCATGGATAGGAGCCTCTGGGAGCGGTCCGGTCACTGGGACAAGTTCGCAGAAGGCATGTTTACGACCGCATCGGAAAAGCGCGAATACGCGGTAAAGCCCATGAATTGTCCGGGGCATGTCCAGATTTTTAATCAGGGTTTGAAAAGCTATCGGGATCTCCCCTTGCGCTTGGCCGAGTTCGGGTCCTGCCATAGAAACGAACCGTCCGGGACATTGCACGGGCTGCTGCGCCTTCGGAATTTCGTGCAGGACGATGCCCATATTTTTTGTGCTGAGGCCGATATCCAGTCGGAGGTGGGCGCGTTCATCGACCTTCTGTACCAGGTATATGCCGATTTTGGCTTCCGCGAGGTCTTGGTCAAGTTGTCGACGCGTCCGGAAAAGCGGGTGGGGAGCGAGGTCCTCTGGGACAAGGCCGAGACGGCCTTGATGCAAGCGCTGACGCATAAGGGCCTGGCCTACGAGCTGCAACCGGGAGAGGGGGCTTTTTACGGTCCGAAGATCGAATTTGCGCTCAAAGACAGCCTCGCCCGGGTCTGGCAGTGCGGGACGATACAGGTGGATTTTGCGATGCCCGAGCGGCTGGGGGCCAGCTTTATCGCGGCCGACGGCAAGAAGGCTATGCCGGTTATGCTGCACCGCGCTATCCTAGGGTCGCTTGAGCGCTTTATAGGTATCCTGATCGAGGAGCACGCCGGCGCCCTGCCGCTATGGCTGGCGCCGGTTCAGGCGATGGTCCTTGGCATCGCCGATCGGCATGCCGATCGTGTGCGAAGCGTGGAAAAGGAGCTGCGCGCGGCCGGTTGG
>JAJYPQ010000018.1 GCA_021795255.1 Pseudomonadota bacterium | reverse complement strand
GTTCGACCTCGATCAGGACAAGATCGACAGCTATCGCCATCATTGCGACCCCACGGGAGAAGTGACGAGCGAAGAATTGTGCGCGGCCGAACAGCTTGTCGTCACAACGGATGCGGCCGCCCTGAAAGAAGCGGATTTTATTATCGTGGCGGTCCCCACCCCAATCGACTCTGCCCATCAACCGGACTTTGGGCCCTTGGTGCGCTCGAGTCGGACGGTCGGCGATCATCTCAAACGGGGTGCGATCGTAGTCTATGAGTCGACGGTCTATCCCGGGGCTACGGAGGAGATCTGTGTCCCCATTCTCGAACAACGCTCCGGGCTGCGCTGGCGCCGGGATTTCCATGTTGGCTACTCCCCAGAACGGATCAATCCGGGCGACAAAGAGCACACCCTGACCCGCATTACCAAAATCGTCGCCGGGGACGATGCCGCGACACTGACGGAAGTCGCGCGAGTCTATGGCTCGATCATTACCGCAGGCGTCTATCGCGCCTCGAGTATCAAGGTCGCCGAGGCCGCCAAGGTCATCGAAAATACCCAGCGCGATCTCAATATTGCGCTCATGAACGAGCTTTCTATTCTGTTTCATAAGCTGGAGCTCGATACCACCGAGGTGCTCGAGGCCGCTGGCACCAAATGGAACTTCCTGCCGTTTCGGCCAGGCCTCGTCGGCGGTCACTGCATTGGGGTCGACCCGTACTATTTGACCCACAAAGCCGATAAAGTGGGATACCATCCCCAGGTCATCCTGGCGGGGCGACGCATTAACGATGGCATGGGCAAGTACGTGGCAGAAGAGACGGTCAAACAAATGATTCGTTCGGGTAGTCCCATCAAGGGGGCGCGGGTCAACGTTTTAGGACTCACCTTTAAGGAAAATTGCCCGGATCTGCGCAATTCCCGCGTCATTGACGTCATTCACGAACTGCGCTCCTACGGGGTCGAGGTGTCCGTGCACGACCCAGTCCCGGCCCAGGACTTGGCCCACGAGGAATACGGGATCACGCTGCTTTCGTGGGCGGAGCTACCCATAGCCGACGCCATGGTGATGGCGGTGGCCCACAAAGACTTCTTGGCGCACGGGGTCGCAGAGCTCGCGACGAAGATTAAACCACGCGGTACTTTCGTCGACGTCAAGTCGCAGTTCAACGTCGACTCACTGACGGCGTTGGGACTGAACGTCTGGCGTCTATAATGACAGCACGTAACAGAAGGATAACGACATGCATATCTTGATTACCGGGGCCGCAGGCTTCATTGGCTCGACGCTCGCGCACAGGCTTCTTGAGCGCGGGGATTCGGTTGTCGGGATCGACAACTTGAACGACTACTACTCGGTCGACTTAAAGAAGGCGCGCTTAGCGCGCTTGGCGGTCCACAAGACCTTCCGCTTTATGCACGTCGATATCGCTGATCGCAAAGCCATGGCCGAGCTCTTTGCCGAGCAGCACTTCGATGCGGTTATGAACTTGGCCGCCCAGGCCGGGGTCCGCCATTCCTTAAAAGATCCGCACGCCTACGTCGACGCCAATATCGTCGGTTTCGTGAATCTGCTCGAAGGGGCGCGCCATAGCGGAGTCGGCCACTTCGTCTACGCCTCGTCGAGCTCTGTCTATGGCGCCAACACCCGCCAACCATTTTCGGAACACGACTCGGTGGGCCATCCCGTGTCTTTGTACGCGGCCAGCAAACGCGCCAATGAGCTCATGGCCCATAGCTACGCCCACCTCTTTCGTTTGCCCACCACGGGCTTGCGGTTTTTCACGGTCTACGGGCCTTGGGGGCGGCCGGACATGGCCCTCTTCTTGTTCACCAAGGGCATCCTGGATGGGACCCCCATCAAGGTCTTTAACCAGGGGCACATGGTGCGCGACTTTACCTATATCGACGACATCGTCGAAGGGATCCTACGGGTCATAGACAAACCCGCCACCCCGGCTGGCGATTGGTCGCCGGCCGATCCGGATCCGGCGACCAGTAACGCCCCGTTTCGTCTCTACAACATCGGTAACAACCAGCCGGTGGAACTCATGCACTACATCCAGGTGCTGGAACAATGCTTAGGCCGCAAGGCCCGCATCGAGATGCTGCCCTTGCAACCGGGAGACGTGCCCTCCACGGTTGCCAATGTCAGTGACTTAGAGCACGACATGGGCTTTAAGCCCGCGACCTCGGTCGAGACCGGGATCGCTCGCTTCGTGGCTTGGTATCTTGAGTACTTTGGGGCCACCAAAAGAGGGGTCGCATAAAACCCGGAGCATTCGCAAACGCGCCCGGCAAGGGGCCGCCCCACAGGTCTTCGAAGTGGCCATGGGTTCCCGATGGGACGGCGCCGAGCGCGCCCATCCCCGCCTAGTGGCACCCTTATCTCCAACCGCCCCTTTCGGTCTTGCCCCTCGCACCCCTTAGGCGCCGACTCGTCCCGGCTTGTGGCCCAATCGGGCCCTAGATCGACCCCGCTCGGGCGTGGTCTCGGTCGCGGGGCGGGCCAACGAGGCAAAAAGGGGAGCCCGCACCAAGCTCTACAGGTCCGACCTTGGTCTGATGTTGAGCGCCACTCATTCCCCAATAATACCGGCTCCGCTCGTCCTCCTCCCTGAGCGGCGCCTTAATCCTTTTAAGGCCTTTCCGACCTCCGGCTTTCCCCCCCTAGCCCGGAGGTTTTTTTTATGCCACGACCGGTGGTCCCCAAAGCTTCATCGACCCCATACCGGTGCCCCATTTGTGATTATCCTCTATAAGATCGTAAAGTCGGCAGATTGTCCTATGATTTCCACTTTAATGGAAGTTACATGATTTAATGATAGTGTCCAACAACCTTTCGGTTGTGGTTTATTTCCGAGAATTCCACAATATCGGGCCTTTGTCCGATGACGGCCTTAGGTGGTTCTCCTAGACTGCGTTCCAATGTTACGCGCCTCGGGTTGCGAGATGCGTTTTTGTTGGTTCACTTACCAAAGGAGACTGAATTCATGCCGAATGAGCGCAAAAGTAAGCGCGGTTTTGCGGCTATGGACGCCAATAAGCAGCGGGAAATCGCCAGCAAAGGTGGCAGAGCAGCGCATGAGAAGGGCACAGCCCACGAGTTTACCCCCGAAGAGGCCCGCGAAGCGGGACGTAAAGGGGGTGAGGCGGTGAGCCAGAACCGGGAACACATGGCGGCCATCGGTCGAAAGGGCGGGGAAAGCTCCCATGGCGGTTGGGAAAGCCGCGGACACCAGACCGGCGAGGAATACTCCGAGGAGAGTAAGGGCGAAACAGGCATCGAACGTGAGGGTGAAAAAGGCGAAGACGGATCTGGCGGCCATCGCGGCGGATCGCGCGGCGGGAAATCGTAACGAGGCGAGCGGGGCGACCGGTTCGACTGCGCAATGGCTCTTGTCCTTGGGCGCCCCTGCTTGACGATCCGCGGTTCCGCGCTATTCTCGTACACATGATACCGGTCACCACAATCGCTCCCGATCACCCGTTCTTGCCTGCCTCGTCTTGACTACACGACCCTGACTCCTTTCGCAACTCGCGGTAGGCTGCGAGCGGCGGACGGTGCCTTGCGCGTACAAAGCAAAGGCAATGTGATTGAGCGATGAGCCTCAATACTTCGAGCACGTTCAGTCGAGGACATCGACGATATCATTGAAGAAGGCAGCATGCTTCGCCATACACTGGCGCGGCGATCCACCTTCATTACGAGTCGGCGCATCACATCAAAAACCCTGCCGGGTTCCGAAATCGCACGGGCCTCTCGAGAGCTGTTTGTCGACATAGCTGGCGCATGCTGTTAGCCCCAAGCTGTAATGTCGCCCCATCCCATTGTCATATGCCCGGTTTTTTCGACTGGGGGAGATGGCGACCGAGGAATTCCGCAATGAGTTGCAAAGAAGTTGATCGGTTGAAGGTCATCTCGCAGGCGGCCAGAAAATAAAACAGGCAGGGTGTGGCAACCATAGCTATCGACGCAAGAGGTCGCTGGGCGACAGTCTTGACTTCAAAGTTATCGATCGATAACCTGGAACCCCATGAATACTGAAGCCCCTCTGGATTTTCTGATTTCCTCAGGTGACGCACCCTCAAAGCAGGAAATTCTGCGGGTTGCACTTGATCTTTTTGTGCGCGACGGTCTGTGTGCCACTAGTTTGCGCGATATTGCCGCGGCGAGCGGCTACAGCAGTACCGTTTTGTATAAGTTCTTCGAGAGCAAGGAGGCATTGGCCATCTACCTTTTTGATCGCTGTTATGGATTTCTGGCACTCAGACTTCGCGCCCGGCTGGATCCCGCTCTGCCTTTTAGTGCGAATTTGCGCGCCTTAATGCTATCCGCAGGCGAGATGGTGTCGTTGCACGCGCAGGCCGTTCTCTACGTGAGCGAGCATATCCGTTTGATGTGGCCGTCGATGTCGGGGCGCAGAAGGCAAGGCTCGCTTGTGCGCATATTGACAGAGCTTTTTGCACAAGGGGTGCGGGAGGGGGCCATAGACCATGAGTCGGAGATCCCTTATCTTGTGACCGTGTTTATGGGATCTCTCAGCCAATACGCCAAATTTGCCTATTTCCACGAATTTTCCGTTGGGCCAGAGGATGGGATTCAGATGCTATCGGGGATTCTAGAGCGGGTGTTCCGAAGCAACGCTCATGGGTGAGCCGATCTGTGCCGTGGAGGGGTTTCCGGTCGGAGGGGGTACGCAATGGGCCTTGATTCGCGGCGTAGACCGTAACCTTCCAGTTTTATTGGGGGTGCCTGCAGGTCCCAGGTTCCCGCTCATCCCGGATGCCAATGCTCTCGAGGCAGCGCTCCATTGGGAGCGAGAGTTCGTGGTGGTGTATTGGGATCCGCGCGGCTGTGGAAAATCGTTTGGAGCGCTTTTACCCCGCATGGGTCTTTCTCTCACGCAGTATGTGACAGACACCGCGGAGATGATACAGAACATGCGTAGCCGTCTGGGTGTCGCACGGGTATTTTTACTGGGATTTTCTTTGGGGGCGACGATCGGCGCGATAACAGCCAGTACGTTGAGTGATACGCTTTATGCATTTGTAGGCGTGGGAATGGACGTGGATTGGCCCGAGGCGGATAAGAGCGCCTACGCGTTTCTTCATAAGGTAGCGCAGGAGCGGATGCATGAGCGCGCCCTTCGCGACGTGGCGGCCATAGGGAATGGCCCAGTCACGGATGCGAAACGGTTCCATTTGAGGGCCAAGTGGCTTGCGGAATTTGGTGGCTTTTATCGAAAAAGTAACTACCGGAAGCTTGTGTTCCGGCAGGTTCGAAGAATAATGGCGTGCCGGTATTACACAGTGCGGAACAGGATTGCTGCGTTTAGAGGCATGCGTGTAGTAGCCGATCTGATGTTGCCAGAGCTCGCTGGGATAAGGCTTTCCGAGAGAGTAAGACGACTGGATGTCCCTGTATCTTTGTTTCAGGGGCGACATGATCCGCTTGCGTCCGCGGCGGTGGCAGAACGGTATTTTGTGCAGCTCGGGGCGCCGCGCGGAAAGGAGCTTATGTGGTTTGAGTCATCGGCTCATATGCCGCAGGACGATGAGCCGGGGCTTTTTCGCGCGGCTTTGTGTGCAGTCAGAGACAAGGCAATCAGTGGGCCCCTAAAGTAAGGGATCGATAACTATTGAGGCGGCACGCCGCCGCGTGATACGCGCAAACGTACCCCGGGAGGGCTTGAGATGGCGATTCGTATTCACGCGATCCGCACGGGTTCAGTGCGCATCAAAAGCGCCCAGGTGACGCGTAGGATCCTGGGCCCCATCCGGGTTATGGATGATGCCCAGTGGAGCGACTGGTTGCCCATATATGCGTGGCTCATCGATCATCCCGAGGGACCTATTTTGGTTGATACGGGAGAGACTTGTCGCGCCTGTGCGCGCGGGTATTTTCCACGGTGGCATCCCTATTATCGCTTTGCGGTCGGGTTTGATATTCGACAGGAACAAGAGGTCGGCCCGGCCCTGGGGGCTGTGGGGATCAGGCCTCAGGATATTCGGACGGTCATCCTGACACATTTGCACACAGACCACGCTGGCGGACTTCACCATTTCCCCCACAGTGCGATCTGGGTTTCCGCTCGAGAGTGGCAGGACGCCCGAGGTATCGCCGGAAAGGTCCGAGGCTATGTTCCGAATCGCTGGCCGGAATGGTTTGCGCCTCGGCTCATAAGCTTTTCGGGGTCCGCATTGGCGCCCTTTTCCGGGACTTTGGCGGTAACCGCGTCGGAGGATGTCATGGTGGTTGCGACACCAGGACATACCCCAGGGCATGTCTCGGTGCTCGTACGGACGGGCGGAACCAGCTATTTTCTGGCCGGCGATGCGAGCTATACCGAAAAGACACTGCTGGCTCGGATACCGGACGGCGTGACATTGTTCCCTCAAACCGCTGTAAAGACGCTCACGAACATTCTTGCCTATGCCCAAAGGGAACGGACCGTCTATCTGCCGTCCCATGACCCTGACGCGGAGCGGCGTCTTCAAGAAAAGCGGATCGTGTTGGTACCCCAAGACGATCTTTTGGGTCTGACGGAGTCGAGGGAAAGCAAATGCGAGAGGTTGTGACTACCATTGAGATTCGGGCCGACCGAGACGTTGTGTGGGCCGTTCTGACGGACTTTCGTGCCTACCCGGAGTGGAACCCCTTCATCACGCAGATATCAGGCCGCGCGGAAACCGGAAGCCATCTTCAGGTACATATGACGCTCGACAACAAAAATACGTTGGTGTTTCGCCCCGTCATTCGTCGTGTCACTCGGTTTTCCGAGCTATTGTGGAAGGGCCATCTGTGGGTCCCAGGTTTGTTTGACGGAGAACATCGCTTTAGCTTGGAGCCGTGCGGCGAAGGTGTTACGCGCTTTGTGCAGAGCGAGCGATTCTCTGGGCTGTTGGCGACCTTATGGGGGTGGACATTCAGAGCCAAGATACAGGCTAGTTTTGATCGTATGAACCAAGCGTTACGCGACCACGTGGAGGCTCTCTAGCGGACCGCACCCCAGACCAGGGGCGAGCGAAAAAAGGCAAGGCTCGTATCCGCTAAAGTAGATCCCGCATGCCTCGCTCTGTGTGGATCCGGGTTCAGGGGTGGCGGTTACGGGCCCTGCCCCTTAATGTCAAGCACCATGATGAGCCAAGACCGCCACGCGGAGGGATCCTTCTTCGGCCCACTGATGCGGCCTAGTCTTTCCGCGTCCACCACCCCCGTCTGTGGCCAAGCCAAGTGACTTCCCGCGCCCTACCCGCTCATCGCGTCTTTCTTACAATCATCATCGCAAGCTTCCACTTCAAGGCGCGTAAGACTGCGGGGCTTTTGGTCCAGTCATGAGTCGATCGTATGGCCCCGTCTATGACCCGCAACACTGCGGCGCGCCCATAAAGCTTGGAGGCGAGATGCAAGTATTCATAGTCCTGATAACCGGCCCGGATCATCATGAGCCGTATACTTTGAATAGGAATATCCTTGTGGCCCCCTATCATGGCCGGCGTCCCGGGATAAAACAGGGTCCCATCCCCGTTTCCCCCAAAGTGGTATTGATCCTTCCACGGGTTCTTACGCCCCATGCTAAAGCCGATGTCGGTATCGTAATAAAGCTCGCCTTGCATATGATACTTCCAGGTAAGCCACGGCATGATGCGATTATAAATGGCCGGCTGGTCTATCATATAACTCGGCCACCCGAGGCTACTGCGGCCTCCGACTACCCAGCAGCCGTGGCTCATGCACGACTGGTACCACCAAAGCTTCATGTGGTAGCGGCGCGCGTACTGCCCTAACTTCGGGCGTTGATTGACGTTATCAAGCCCCTCCACATTGTTGATCACGGGACACAGGATGCCGAAATATTTGAGATTGAGCCGATGGACATGGTTGGTCGTAACGAGTGGTAACACCCCATGCGTCAGGCGACGCATGACAGCCGCACGGCGATTGGCGGTCGCGAATTGGGCACGGCTATGGGGTTCGTCGACCGTCAAGGCGTACAGCGGCACGTGCCAATGCTCTTTATGAAAATGCCGCACCCAGGCACGGAAGTACTGGGCCTGCTCATGAGGCGGCATCTTGTGGTAGAAGACATGCGTAAGCCAGCGCACATCGGTGATACGCCAGCGCGCCCCGTGGACTGCGTGGCAGCCGGTGAGAAATGGTCGCACTTCTTTGTCATAATTGTGCCAATTCAGCTTGAGATGACCGTGCACCTCGCGCATCGTGGCCGGTATTCCCGAACCTCCGCTCAAGGCGATGCGATCCCGCAAAGCGGCAATATTAAAGAGCTGGGTCAGGTGGATGAGTTGAGCGTTCGACAAAAGCCCATAGTGGCCGCGAAAGACGCGTGACAAGGGGGCCCCATCAAACCCGAAGCTCGATGGAAGCGAGGACGTGGCCGGGATCGCAAACGGTAGTACGCGCAGACTCACATTGAGGATACGGACCCGCGTGTGCGCATGCGTCCTCGTAAATACCGTGACCTTGCCATGGTAAGTCCCCGCGCCGGCCGTCCTCGGCACATACACATCGACCCAAAAACTCTGGGTAAAATGGGCTCTAATCGGCCATGGCAAAGCGTTACGCCGTTCATGGTAGTAGTTGTCGACAGTGGGAATGAGCGCATCGGGCCAGAGACCCAGTTTTGAGTCCACATTGGTCGGGTGCACGATATCGATAAAGGCCTCGCGATACACCGTCATCTGCCAACGGCCGATCGCAAAGGCGTGGTCCTCAAGCGACGTGGGAACGACACGCAGAACGCGGCCGGCATGGCTATCCCGGACCGATATCTGGTACGCCACATACTCTCCGCGGGCGGCAAAAAGTCGAATATGCGAGCGGACCCGGGGCGGCGTCCCAGGGCGGATCTTATGAGTACTATGACTCAACCATACCGATAAATGCGCGTATGCAGGGGCCATGGCCCAGCACCAGATCGCGAGCACCATACCAATCCTTCTCATACGGCTATCCTCTTCTTTTCTTTCACCCCGAGTTCTGCCGCATACGACCGGCTCGCGCTGGCAATGGTATATTTTTTGCGCACCTCGGCCATAGCTGCGTCGCCTATGACGCGCCGCTGCCGTCCATCTTTCACCAATTCGCGGATTGCTCGCGCCATGGCCTTGGGGTTCCCGGGCGGGACGAGTATCCCTGTCCGGCCGTGTTCAACCACCTCGGGGATAGCGGTAATGCGGGTCGCCACCACAGGCAAGCCGGTGGCCATGGCCTCCAGCACCGCGATGGGTAGACCCTCGTGGCGGGAACTCAAAACGTAAATATCGAGTTCGCGCAGAAACGCCGGGATGTTGTCGCACGCACCCCGGAAGACCAGCAAATCGCGGAGATCGAGGGCCTGGGCCCGCGCCTTCAGTTCGGCCGCCAAGGGGCCGTCACCGGCGATCTCGGCAAAGAAGCGGATATTTTCACTTTTTAGGATTGCCAAGGCAGCAAGCAACGTTGGATAGTCCTTTTCCGCCACCAGACGCCCCACCGCGCCGATCCGTACCACCGGGCAAAATTCAGCGCGCGGTGCGCCCGGCTTGTAGCGTTCGGTGTCGACACCGTTATAGATGGTGATAACCCGGCTCAACGGCACACCCAGAGTCGTAAAGAATTCGGCCAAGTTCCGAGACACGCATGTAAAGCGTTTTACTAAGCGACTCATAACAGGAAGGGCACGTCGCATCCATTTGGTGCGGGCGATGGAATAGGCCGAATGCTCGGTATATACGATATTGAAGCAACCGGTCAGGTACGCTGGCACCAGCACGTTGACCAAGGACCCTAAATGGTGAACATGAATGGCCGTCGGACGCGTTTTCAGAAAGTAGCGTGTGGTCCGCGCCCAACGGCCCAAAAGCCTATGACCCCCGATATCCAAAAGGTCGTAGGCGATATCAGCCTCCTCAAAGACCTTGGTGAGCGCCCCGCTCCGTTCATATAAGCAACAGATGCGCGTCTTGATCCCGGCCGCCTGCCATTCCTTACAGAGGTTGAATGCCAGCGTCTCAGAGCCGCCCACAAGAGGCGCATAAATCACCTCAACCACCAGTTCACGTCGTTTCATAGGCCCTCTTTTAAGCCCGCAAGCGCAAAAGTCCTTCCCGCACCGCGGGGTAGACCGGCCCCAAAGCCCCTTTTGCCACCGACAAGGCGTGCCAGCGCCACGCCTTGATTCGGCGCGCGTGAGCTCGCTTTGCCAAGGCCACCGCAACCTTGGGTTCGTCTCGTCCTAATACCGCAAAACGTCCACATACAGTGATCTCCGGTGTCGCATAACAACGAGTGGTTGGTTCTGAAGTCATAAGAAGCGTGAGGCCCGCCTCGGTGGCCGCCTCACGTATTGATCTGTTGCAAAAACCTCCCGGCACAGACCCGCTCGTCACATTGGACCCCAAAAGGTCTTGAAGCCGCGCGCGACTATCAGCCCATTCGCGCACAATATGCGGGTAAGGCAAACTCTGTAGGCGCTGTGGGTGCGTTACTGTATGCGTCCCGATACCGTGGCCAGCGGCCTGTAGGGCGCGCAGGTTCGATACCGACACGAACCCAGGCATGCCGATAAGTCCCGTCACGACAAAAAAATGGCCGTGCCAACCGTGCTCAGATAAGAGGCCGGCGACCACCTCGGTCGCAGAAACACCACCGTCATCGAATGTGAGGGCAAACGGCGCTTGGCCGTCAAGTGCCGGCACCTGGCCCGGAAAGGCCGCCGCCAACCCGGCCAACTGCTCGCGAAATTTCGCTATGGGGACCTTGTAGACCTCCGCTCCAGCGCCATAGAAGCCGCTTTTCTTTGTTCTCTCCAAATCCATAATATCGTGATGCATAAAGATGACAGTCATATCTACGTCCTTTGCGCCCGGGAATCGGAGGCACCGTTGACAATGGAAACTCCTTTTCTTGTATCACTCAAAAGTCTGTCGCTCAGATCCCGTAGGCGCCCGGCGCGCTCCTCCCACGAGTGGCGCGCGGCATAGGCCCGCCTCTGCACCTTCTCGGTTTGGCTAAACGGGTAATGCGCTAGCACACCGGCCAGCTCGGTTAAAAAGCTTTCGTGATCGAATGCGAGATGGACATAATCGCGATGTTGCTCAAGCTCTGGCAGCTGTACAGACACAACCTCTTGCCCCAAAGCGAGATATTCGAGAAGTTTGAGTGGGTTCACGCTTGCCGTGTGGCCGTCGTAACGATAGGCGATTAGGCCTATGTCAAAGGCCTGAATCCAGGAGGGTAGGGCCTCATACCTCACCTCTCCCAGCGCATAGACATTGGGCAATTTCCTCAGTGAACTCATATCCACTTCCTCCTTGCCGACCATCACCAAGGAGGCATTTGGAAAACGCCGCGCAATCTTTTCCAAAAGCCCAAGATCCACGCGCGGCCCGATGATGCCCTGGAACCCAATGATGGGTCTTGGGATCCGTGCCACCTTATCCGGCATGGGGCCTAGGGTGGCAAAATGGCCCACGTCCACGCCCTGGGGGAGGTAAATCGGCACTTTGCCGTGATAGGTTTTGCTATCCACTAAGGCCTTAGAAGTGACGACCGTGGCATCAGCACGCGCTAGCATCAGTGCTTCACAGACCTCAATCAAGCCGGCATCGGAATCCTGCATCCGGGCATAATCATCCATACAGAAATAAATCGTGGCCTGCGGACGAATGCTATTGGCGAGAGCCACGGCGGCCGGGTTGGTCGCTATCAAAACGATCTTGTGGTTCGGGAAACGTGCTATGACAGGCCGCAGCTGATGCCCCAGTAACCAGCCATTTAGGGCCCGCACCGAGGCAAATTGGTGGTATGGCACTGCCCGTGGATGAACCACGAGCGGACCCGGCTGTACCGGTAAGCGTGGCGCTCGCAACGAGGCCGCGGCCTTATTGACGACTCGTAGAAAATCCTGACGCGATAGGCGGGGGGCGCGCTGAGCTATGCTGTTAACCCAGATTACCGGATCCGTACGCACAATAACGCTCATGGTATGCGACAAGCTGCAGGGATGGCGTCCCCAATCGGGGCCTGCCGCGACGAATAAGCGGGGTTCCCGGCTCATCACTTCACCTTCTCCCAACGGACTGTTGAACGTCCGGCCAAATAGTAATAGGACCCAGCAACAGCCGCCCAATTGAGAACACAGAAGGTGTAGGGTACGGTAAGCCAAGGCCGTTTCGAGCCACCCGACAAGGCGGCAAAGGCCGCAAGACCATAAAACGTCAGTTGCGCCACAAGCACCACGAGTCTTGCAAGCCCCGGCAGCGCAAAAGTGCCCGCCAATATGCCGGCCAAGGCGTAGGGCACAAGCAGGCGAAAGACCTTGTGCGACCAAAACTGCCAGGCAATCGGGCTCCCCGGCAAGAGCAAACGCCAGTACCGCCCTATCGCCTGATAATTCCCGGCCAAAGTGCGGCGTTTGCGAATGAATTCATGACCACTCGTCTGGGTCGCACGCTCAAAAGCAAACGCCCGACGTTCGTAACCCACCCGGTAGCCTTGGCTGATGACCTCAAGCGGTATGACCAGATCGTCAAGAATGGTATCGATCGGCATAGGCCGGAACAGCTCGCGGCGAATCGCGTACACCGGACCTGTCACGCCCACTACCGAGCCGATATCGGCCTCCCATGACCGAAGCGCCTTTTCGTAGCGCCAATAGGAGCCCAAAGTGCGGCTAAAGCCCGTCTGCAAAGACACCAGTCCCAGCTCGCCCGACACCGCCCCCATCAGCGGGTCGGCGAACCGCGCGACCAGGCGCGGCACCGTGTCTTCATCAAACATCTCCCCAGCGTCAGTCATGATGACGACTGGCTCATCCACGAGACTCATGGCGTAGTTCACGGTCGCCATTTTTCCAGATCTTGTGGTTTTGCCGATCACGAGAAGGCGCGGATCGACCACACTTTTGGCACACCGCAAAGTATCGTCCGAAGAACCATCCGAAACGACCACCACGCGTAAAAGGTCAGCTGGATAACGGGAAGCCAGCACAAGGCGCAACTTCTCGGCGATGACTGATTGTTCGTTGTACGCCGGAATAACGACCGCCACCCGTGGGAGTCCCGATCGCCATTGATGGCGACGCCCCTCGCCTTTGAGGCGCGCGCTTATCCAGAGCAAAAGCGGATAGCCGACATAGGTGTAACCGACGAATATCAATGAAACAAAAAACACTATAATCATGATGATTCCAACACCCGTCTATACAGCGTTTCGAACCGTTCTAGGCGCTTTTCTGGGGAAAAGCGCGGATAAAGCGCCGCTCGCGCCTTATTGCCCATACGCCTAGCCTTCGCTCTATCGCCCATCAGCGCTGCGATCGCGCGCGCCAAAGCCAGGCTATCGCCCGGCCGAACCAAAAGCCCGGACACACCGTGAACAAGCATCTCGGGAACAGCCCCAACGCTGGTCGAGACTATGGGAAGCTGCGATTGCATGGCCTCTAAAATCACGTTGGGCATACCCTCCCTAAACGATGGCAAGACCAGCATATCGAGGTTGGCGTAGATCTCACTTGTGTTCTTGACGTGCCCCAAAAACCGCACATGCGATCCGATACCGGCAAGCTGCGCTTTCTCGACTAGAAGCTCGCGATCGGGTCCGTCGCCCACAAACACAAACGTAAAAAGGGCACCCTGGCGGATAAGCCGACCCCCGGCCTCGATCAAAATTGCCTGCCCCTTCTCGCGACTGAGACGCCCGATGCAACCGATTACGCAGCCCTTGACGGCCCACTTTTCGCGCAACGTCCCGTTACCTAAAAGCGCCGTCGATGGGGGTGATTCGACGGCGTTCTCGATGATGGAGAGCTTCGCTCTATGGCGCGGCGCCACCGTCCTATCGGCCAATTCACGAGACACGGACACGATCGCGTCGGCATGCTGCGTCAAGATCCTATTCAGAGTATGGTAGAAGCGGACCTTGGGATTCTCCTCAGTCGTTCCATGATGAAAAGCGACCCAGGGCCGACCAGTGAGTCGTTTTAAGGTCACTCCAAAGACCGCCTCCTTGTAGCCGTGGGTCTGCAAAAGGCTTCCGGGGGGTTCAAGTAGGCCGCGCAAGACCGAAATTGGCGTAGGATCCCAGTGAAACCTCTGCGACAACACCACCACTCGCACGCCGAGTTCCCGACAAGCGAGCAAGAATGGCGACGGCTTTTCGCCGACATTTGCAAACGTGCAGAGAACAATCTCGAAGTGACCGCGTCGATTAAGCTCCGGTATCACTTGAAGCAAACCCTTGGCTGGCCCGCCCACAATGCGGGTCGATATCAGGACTACAATGCGCGGCAAGGAGCCGATGCGTGGATAGTGCGCAAAAAGGGGCACGCTCATTCTACACCCTAGCCGAACGGGCATGACAGGCGTTCCCGCTGGAGCGCGACACGACTCGCGCCGGGTTACCCCCGACGATACTATTGGGCGGCACATCCTCCACCACCACGGCGCCGGCTGCGACAATGGCGTTTTCTCCAATTGTCACCCCTTTGAGAATAATCACACCCATACAGATCCAGGCATTGTTGCCGATCACAATCGGGCGGCTGCTTGCCGGATCCGCGGGCTTGCCCGCACGCCGCGCCACCGCATCTATGGGATGGTTGTCGTAGGCAAATAACGTCACTCTGTTCGCGATCAACACATCCGACCCAATCACGACATCAGCGCCCACCGATACCGAAAAATGCGAGCCGCAGTGACTGCGGTCGCCGATGATCAATCGCGGCCTGTCGAACACCTTGGCGCCGACCAACGTCGACGTCCCGTGCATCACGACATCCTCTCCGATCTCGACCTCAAGTCCGCCCCAGATGGAAGGAATACCGTCAAATAGGCAGAGCCCGCGACCGCAGGATCGGCACTGTCGGCGAAATAGCGGTTCATCGTAAAACTTCCGCCGGACCCAGCCGCCAACATGTTTACGCAGCATTCGCTCTTTTGCCAAAACGTCATAGATAAGCGGCAAGGCCGGAACGTTCACCCTTTGCATGCCCTTGTAGCCGCGATAAAGCGCATCGGCGATACGCCCATCGCGTCTACGCACCTTGTTCAGATATGACATCCTTTTCCCTCGCAAGCATGTACGTATAAACACGATCTGAAGCAATGATAATGGCTACAAGAATGTACAAAATAACCGCATAGGCCTCGGACAAAAACGAGGCGGTCACGAAGTATCCAAAGAGACCTAGCACCGCCGAAAGCCCGATCATCGACATGTCTGGCAGATTCTTTTGCTTGCGAAGCCTATTGGCGGTCTGCATGGCGCGCTTCAGAAGCACCAGAAATACTAGCCCTCCCAATATGCCAAGTTCTGCGGTAGCCTCGAGCAGGGCGTTATGGGCATCCATCCACCGTTCTCCGATCACATCCTCGACCAAATGGCCCTCAGCAATGGGGAAGTTGCGCATACCGACCCCAAGCGGATGCGCCTTGACGATTTTCAGACCCCGCTTCCATATCGCTATGCGTCCGGTGCGGGCCGTCAAGTTGTAGTCGTTTTGGATATGGATGAGAGTATTGATCGTGCGATGGACCCGAGGCGGCCCGAAGGTATAAACGCCAACCGCAAAAACAATCACCCCAAGGATCGCAAGTGCCGTACGGTTGCCAAAGCGAAAGTACATAAAAAGCGTCAACACCAAAGACACACCTAAGTAGCTACCGCGCGACACGCTCATGAAGACCGCGTAGACCAGCATGATGCCGGCAGCCCATTTAAGGATCTTTCCAAACCCTGAAGTCGGCAGGCCCAACAACAGGCCAAAGGCAATGACCGACGTCATGGCAATTTCGTTCTTGCCAAGCTTAACCAAGGTGATCTTATGAATACCGTAATGCAAAAGGATGGCGTCAAGAATGAGTGTGTTTACGATCACAGTCCACAATAGCCGCCGAAGATCCTTAGGGGTCCGGGTCGTCACGATTAGCAAAACGACGAGGACCATATCCTTTAAATAATTTCCGAACAGGAAGCGAGCGCTGCCCCCGGGCCAAACTGCTAAAGGGATCGTAAGAAGGCCCATAAGAAACAGCCCGAGATAGGGACGCATCACGCGATGCCCAAACACCCCTTCCTTCCACCCCCCGCCCTCAAACAGCAGGGCGAGCACTGAAAGCCCGACCAAAACCTTTCCGATCTCGAAATGCCCGAGGTGGGGCAAATTGCCGACCTTCGCCAAAAACACAAACATCGACGCGAGCGTCAATCGGTTGGCAAGCGGCGTCTCGACGATTTGCGGTCCGCTCCAGGGTCTAGAACCAATGGGCCCCCGAGCCCTTATCCTTGCCGTCTGTGGCATCAACATTCCGTGTCCCTCCGTAAAGTTTCCTTTAAGTCCGCCGCGCGGCTACTCGCCATGATCGCGGCGCTGTCCAAAGGCGCAAGGCGGCGCCCGCAATCAAGTAAGCAATACCCATAAACCAGGGCGCGATGGAAAAAAACGACAAAGCCGCGAGATAGGCCGCCCCAGCTCTTATCAAAAGGCCAGCTGGCAGGGCGTCGACCCCGCGACGCTTCATATCAAAGCGCTGAACCAAGGCCAACACGGTCCACCGTAAGACGATGGCCCAGGCGACCCCTATCAAACCGAATCTTTCCGCCAGCACAAACACTACCGCCGCGTACGCGATCAAGGCCGCAATCTGGGCGCGCATATTGCTTCCCGCGGAATCATGAGCCACTGCAAGGCTCGAGTGCACGAGCTCGACCGCCTTTATAAGGATGACCACCGTCAGGACCGCAAACACCGGAAACGCGAGTGTAAAGTTGCGATTGAGTAGTTCAGGAATCACCCAGGGCAGTACGCCCGCTGCCGTAAGCCCCATAAGCGGAAGAACCGCCAGGTTGAGACGAACGATTTCCGGCGCCTTCGCGTGTCCGTGCCCATCGTTCAGTTGCGAAAAGTGCGACAGCAAAACACGTGACAACATATGAACTGGCTTATTGAGGACATTAAACAGGGTTAACGCCATGACATAGATGCCGAGGCTCGGCAATCCAAGGACCTGTTTTATGACGAGACGATCAGCGAGCTCGCCGATCGCAAAAACCGACGACCCTAGAAAGACCGGTAATGCCGTGCGCCAGAACGCCCGCCGCCAGGCGCCAGGCCATTTAAAACGTAAACGCTTTTGGCGCAGACCGTAAGTAATGACCACAAAAGCCGTGGTATAAGCGCCCAAGACTTGTCCGGCAACGGGGGCCCAATAGGTATGGCTCACAAACAGAAATCCGAATATCCAAGCTGAGGTCGTCAGGGACGCCACTACCAACAGTGCGGCCTCGCGACGCCGCCAAAGACGGGCGCGCGCGGCACTCAAGGCGATATTGAAGGCCTGATAGGGCGGCAACGCCACAAGGGCGGCCGCCAAAATCGGCATATGCAGGAAGTAGGCAGTCACAGCCCCGGCATACAAGAGGAACGCGATACCCGCAAGACGAACCAAAATAAACGTCAAAAACTCGCCATCGTCGACTGAGCCGCTCGCCACCCACTTGACAGTAGCCGGAGCCAGCCCAAAACCCGAGGCGTAAGCACCAAAAAGAAAGTAGGCCTGAAAAAGCCCGTAGATTCCGAGGTCGGCACGTGAGATATCGCGGCTGATCAGAATGGTGAGGCCAAAGGTTACGAACGAGGCGGCCACATTGGCGCCATAAAGGGTACCCGCGTAGCGTATTATTTCTTTGAGCGTCACGCCCCCCCCGCCTGCTTCATGAAAGCTTCGTCGAGCGTCCGGACCCTGCGCACGCATTGCGGCCTATTCAGATTCACGTTTCGCCATTCCATGGCCCAACCTCACCTAAATCGCTGCTGCTTCTGGTTTGTCCGCGTAGCGTAAAAAGCGCGCGGGATTACCGATCGCTGTGGCATCGTCTGGCACAGCCTTTGTCACGACACTGCCGGCGGACACGATACAGCGACGTCCGACATCGGCCATAACAAGACAACCCTCGCCCAACCAGGTCCCTTCCCCGATATGAACCCTTCGGAGTTCAAGCTGCTTTACCCGGCTTACGCGGCCGCGCCGACCGCCACCGTGCTGGTACTTTCCACTTAGGACCGATACCCGGCTCGCCACCATCACGTCATCATTCAATCGGGCGGTGCCAATAATAGAAAAGCTTCCAATGCCGACACTTCGTCCCACCTCGGCACTTGGGTGCGAAAAGAACGAACAGAAGCCAACCGCGATGTCGTAATGGCAGCGACTGAGGGTTTGCATATAAAACGAGGCCCTGATTAGTTGTCCAATACGGCCGGGCAAAAGACTGAGAAGCTTGGCCGAGAAATCGAAAAACCGCTCCGACTCGAATACCCGGTAGGCAATGACCGCGGGTACCGAAAACGGCCATGTCACAAGATGCATAACCGTCACCGCCACCGCCTTGACCTCATAACGCATACGTAAGCCCTCACGCGCCCTGCAGTAAAACAGGTGGCTCGTGCAAGTAGCGCGTACTTCTACGCTTGGCCACTATATCGGCATAAACGCGAGCGGCCGTGAGTTCGTCGACCCCAATCGCACGGGCAAGTTCGGCCGCAGTACGCCCGCTTTCTAGGTACAAAAGCGCGACATCCAAATCTTGGTAAGGAAGAGCGAAATAGAAAGACTCTTGTTCTTGCGGGAGACTGTAGGTATCGCTCGTCGGAGTCGAGTCTATGATCTCCTGGGGAAGCCGCATATGCTGGGCCAGACCATATACCTGCGTCTTGTACAGGTGGGCAATCGGCTTGATGTCGGCCGCGCCATCTCCGTTCTTAACAAAAAATCCTTGGTCATACTCAAGCTTATTGGGTGTCCCTACCACGACGTAGTTCAAACGGTCTGCATGGTAATACTCGACGTTTTTTCTGGTCCGCTGCTTGAAATTGGTCGCGGCCACGATCTGAAGATATTCTTTAAGACCGAGACGGTGCTCGACACGCTCGCCGTTCGGGTCGGCCGCGATCAAATAAAAGTGATTAAACTGGCCCGACAATCCACCTGCGATCGCAAGCTTATTGCGCCAACCAGGGCCATAGCCGGGAATCACATCGCGGATCGCGGCGTCGCGCCTTTCATAACAGCCAAGGGACTCGAGCGCGCCTGTAATATCGTGGCGCTCGTAAGGTACGCCCAAGGTTTTCACGACCTCAAGGGCAAGCCGTTCTGAATCCGGGGATGATTCCTTTTCGGGAAGCAAGAGCGCCAACACCCTCTGACTACCCAAAGCCTGTGCCGCCAAAGCACAGCACACCGCGCTATCCACTCCGCCGGAGACGGCCACAACTGCACCGCGCCTCCTAAACCGTACTACCGTCTCTTTAAACTGCCGCGCTATGTTACGGATAGCATGGTCATAATCGATCGCCAAGAGCGAATCTACGGGCACTTCCTTCACCGGTTGCATGTTCTCTCCTAGGCAGTCATGGACGAGGCCCGGGAAAACGTCTTCCGTGCCACATACCGATCTATGGCCTCAAGGCTATCGAGGTTATCCGGGACCATTTCTGTGTCCTCAACTCGGATATCGTAAGTCTCCTCGAGAAACGCAATAAGCTCTATAACGCCTGTTGAATCAATAATCCCCAGGTCCAAAAACGACGTATAATCCGTAATGGCCGCGTTTTGTAGTCCCATAAGAAAGTTATCAGAAATGTAGTTCCTGACTTGGTCCCTTACGTTTTTCATTTCCTTTGCTCCCGCTTTTTCTATGAAGTAGTTATACCGCCCGTAAAACACCTGAATTGCCAGAAACACTTCGACGTATCAAAGACGCTAGACCGGATTTGTGGATCTTTCCGGTGTCGGTCTTCGGTAAAGCCGCGACAATGTGAACCGCCTTGGGAACCATGTAACTTTCCATATGCGCGCAACAGTAGCGCACGATCTCGCGCTCGTTGATATCGGTCCGATCATGAAGGACAACAAAAGCATGCACTGCCTGTCCCAAGACTTCGTCCTCCATGCCTATGACGGCGGCCTCTGCAACCTCCGGCAGACCGTAAAGGACGTTTTCCACTTCCTTGGGACTGACCTTTTCGCCTCGGCTCTTGATAATGTCGTCTGAACGACCAATGAAATAGAGATAACCGGCCTCGTCCATATGGAAAATGTCACCCGAGTACAGCACCATCTCACCCGGATAAGGTCCCGGCTTCAGACGCTTCGCCGTTTCGTCGGGGCGGCGCCAGTAGCCACGCATGACGTGGCTACCGCGAATGACAAGCTCGCCCACTGAGCCCGGCGGAAGACGTCGACCTTCGGGGTCGACTAAATAGACTTCCTCGTTTGGCATGCCCCGACCGACACTGGTCGGTCTGGCCTCTAGCTCCTCCGGCGGCAGATATGTCACCCGCTTGCATTCGGTGAGGCCATACATAGAGAAAATTCGGGCATTGGGAAATCGCGTTCGCAGGCGCGCGATATGCTGGGGCGGCAAACTGGCCGCGGTATTCGTGATTATGCGCACTTTGCTGCAATCGTAGGCCGAAAAAAGCCCCTCGCGGCTCAAAAGAATTGAAAAGATCGTGGGAACCCCTGGGAATACCGTGACCCGCTCAGCCGCCATCATCTTGATGACCGCGGCCGGAAATGCAAACGAGCGCTCGAGTAGGACACAGGCTCCTACCATAAATCCCATGAGGACTTGGTAGAGACCGTAATCAAAGGCAAGCGGCAAACAACACAGGATACGGTCGGACGATACGAGGCCCAGGTATAGGGAAACAGAACGCGCCGCGCTCACCATGTTATGGTGCGTCAACATGACGCCCTTGGGCTCACCGGTCGACCCGGACGTGTAGATAATGGCGGCTAGGTCTTGGTCGATAACCGCCACTGCGGGTCGCCCGCTTTTCGCTGACTTTGACGGGAATGGGACAGAGAGCCAGCTGTCGTCCGCTGCTGTCGGCGCGTTTAAGACGATAAGCGGCGGCTGGTAGACTGCCATGGCCGCCGCATAGACTGCGTGCATGTGGCCGTCGCTGATCAGTGCTGCGGCCTCGCAATCCTTGAGAATGAACCCAAGCTTTTCCGACTTTGTGAGCGGGTTGACCGGCACACAGATTGCCCCGGACTTCAGCACCCCGTAGAGCGCAATGACCATCTCAGCGGAGTTGTCCATAAAAATCGCGACGCGGTCACCAACTTTTATCCCGCGCTCTACTAAGCTTCTGGCAAGCTCGTCGCTCCGGCCTTTGACGTCGCTATACGTCAAGCGCTGATTGGCCGCCACCAAGGCCTCGGCGGCAGGCTGATCGCAGGCCTTTTCGTCTAATAAGTCATACAACAACATGCCCACTCCCCTACGTTCTAACCGACCTTAGCTTCCGGCAGTACATCCTGTACGCCAGGCTCTACATTGCGCGCCTCCACAAATTGCTCGTGGAGTAGCATGGTTGAATAAATGCCCACGAAGGCCATATTGTCTGCAAACCCTATCGCCATTCCGCGCCGGCATTTATCGAAGAGCTTACAGGCGGCCTCAGCGTCAAAATATCCGACCTCCAGCAGTCGCTTTTTTTCGAAAGCCTGGGCCACGCGCGGATCGGGCACCCCTTTATGAAAAAAGCTTTGGCTATCTGGTGCGCGATAGGGTTGTTTGGGTCGGTCACATACGGCGTCCGGTATTCGGCCGCGGCCCAAAGCCTTTAATATGTATTTCTCCTTAAGGCCCATAAGCTTGTAACGCGCCGGAAGCCGGTTGGCGTACTCCATGACTTTGAGGTCTAAGAACGGAACCCGGGTCTCGACGCTATGGGCCAGAGCCACTCGGTCTCCTTGCGAACTCAGAAGGTAGCCTGATAGCAGGGTGCGCGCCTCGATATACTGGTCGACGCTTAAAGCATTCCAGCGCTCGTGCCCCGGCGGCAAAAGCGCTTCGGCCGCGGCCTTGTAATCGAACTCCAAGGACGCTTTGAGGTCGCTGTTCAAGAACTGCATGGTGCGACGGGTCGTTTGCCAGCGCGGCCAATGGCCGAAACCGGGGCGTCCTGCCGACGCCAACTCCTGCCCGAAAAACCGCTGGGCATAAGCAGCCGATGCTGCCGGCGAGGCACTTAAGTACGGGTATAAGCGGGACAAGAGAGCTGGGCGCATGCGCGATTCAGGAACGCGGGCCCAAAACCTCCGGACGCGGGCCTCGCGGAAAAGATCGTAACCCGCCAACGTCTCGTCTGCGCCTTCACCCGTCAACACCACTTTAATACCATGAGCCCGCACGCACTGGGCGAGCAACATCATGGGCACAGGGGCCGTGCGTAGAAGCGGACTTTCGGCATGCCACACAGCTTGGGGAAAGGCCCGACCAATCTCACTTGTACTTGCAGTGACCTCGGTATGCACGGTCCCGAATTGTTGCACCACTGCTTTTTGGTAAGGTCCTTCGTCGAATTCGCGATCGGCGAACCGGAGGGAGAAGGTTGGTATCGGACCGGGTAAAGTCTTCGCTAGGTAGGATACGATCATGGCCGAATCTAGGCCACCGCTAATATAGGCACCGACCGGCACATCCGAACGCACTTGGCGCGCAACAGCGCTCGCAAGCGTCTCATCCAACCCTTCGAGACACTCCCTAAGGCTGCGCGTGTCGGCCGTCGAATGCGGGGGAAAGTCCCAGTCCCAATAGCG
>JAJYPQ010000316.1 GCA_021795255.1 Pseudomonadota bacterium | reverse complement strand
CGGGCTTTGCATGCCCTTTGCGTGGCCTTTGCAACGTGTGCATGGCTTTTGTTGTTGTGCGCAGCGACTGCACCCCATTTGCATGGCCTTTGTCGTGTGTTTTGGGCTTTTGTTGCAGTGCCTTTGCATGCCCTTTGCGCCCCTTTTGCATGGCCTTTGGAACTTGTGCCCCATCGTTGCACCCCCTTTGCAGGGCCTTTGTCAGTACATCGCACGAGACGCCCACCGCTTCGCGATGGGCTGAAAGATCACACATCCGCACCAGCTTCGCTTGTGCCCCTCGCTGCGCTCGAGGTGTCGGCTTCGTCGCCGGTTGTGTGGCCTCCGTGATCACCTGCGCACCAAACTCACCCCTTTAAGTGCCGTCATTCGCCACCACACGCACACCAAACCGCGTCATGATTTCCCGGTGCGCAGCAATGTGGTGAGCAACGGACGAGGAACGGGTCATGACGATTGGCATAAAGCACTTAAGCATGAAGGCGGGCCAGGACCCCGCCAAAGCGGCGGCGGGGATCACGGACTACGCCCGAAACGCGCGTGATCCTGACCGGGAGACCGGGTACTACCCGAAGGGCGCCCCGGGGGTTTGGATGGGCGAGGGGGCGCGCGCTTTGGGGCTGGAAGGGCCTGTCGATGACCGGACTCACAACGCGCTATTGCAGGGGCATCTGCCCACAGGCGAGGACATCAGCGCGCGGGGCGGCCGCCAGGCTGAACGCCGCATGGCAACCGACCTAACCATCAGTGCCCCAAAATCCTTTTCGCTGTTGGTGCTGGGGAGCGGCGATGACCGCCTTAAGGGTTTGTGGGATGAGGCGGTGGGCGTGGCCGCAGGCGTGATTGAACGCGAATGCATCACGGCGCGCATGGGGCACGGCGGCACTTCGGTCGAGCGCACAGGAAAAATGGTGGCGAGCGCCTTTACCCACGAGGACGCGCGGACGGTGGAGGGTAAGGCCGACCCCGACCTGCACACCCATCTGCTGGTCATGAACATAACGCAGCGCGCTGATGGTCAGTGGGTCGCCCGTGACCTGGATTTTGGCCAAGCCAGCGTTTTGCGGATGACGGCGGATTTTGCTGCCAAGGCGCACCTCGCCCAACGCCTTCAGGAGCTGGGTTATGAAGTTCGGCCGACCAAAGATGGCTTTGAAGTAGAGGGCGTCACCCAGGAACAAATCGACACCTTTTCGCGACGCCGCGACCAAGTGGATGTCTCCCTCGAAGCCCAAGGCCTGACCCGCGAATCCTCGACCGCCGCGCAGCGTGATGCGGCGAACCTTGGGACGCGCGAGGGTAAGTCCCAGCTCTCTCAGGAGGATCAGCGCTGGGAGTGGCGAGTTCGCATGCGGGAGGCAGGCCTAGATTTTGACCGTCTCGAGCGCGAGGCGCGGGCCCGCGGCCCCATCCCGGTCGCCGACCTCTCCGCGGAATCGGTCAAATCCGCGACCCGCCACCTCGGTGAGCGCGAGACGGTTTTCAGTAAGGACCAAGTGCGTTTCGAGGCCTTGAAGGCCGGCATGGGCGGCACGGACATCCAAAGCATCGAGGCCTCGCTGGCCGCCGGCGAAGGCGGCCTCATCAATGTGGGCGGCGACCGTCTAACAACCAAAGACGCTCTCCACCGCGAGCAAGAAATTCTGGCCCGGGCGCGTGGCGGCGCGGGGGCCGCCAAACTGCTCATGTCGGGCGACCAGGCCGACTCCTTCATCGCAGCGCGTGAAGCCGCCCAAGGTTTTTCCTTTAGTGCCGGCCAGCGTGAGGCCCTGGCGCTTGCCCTGACATCGCCTGATCGGGTGACTGGGATCGTGGGCGCGGCCGGGGCAGGTAAAACCACCAGCATGTCAGGGTACGTGCAAGCAGCACGGGAAACAGGCTATGAAGTCGTTGGCATCGCGCCCTCGGCGGCCGCGAGCCACGAACTGAAAAGCGCCGGCGCCGATGACACCAGGACGCTCGCGAGCCTCCTCTCCTCCAAGGACTCCACAAGCGTTAATCGAATCTACATTCTCGACGAAGCCGGCATGGTGTCAGGTCGTGATATGGACGCGCTTTTGCGGCGCATTGACAAGGAAGGTGCCCGTCTCCTGATGGTTGGCGACCCCCGTCAGCTTGCCGCCGTCGAGGCCGGTAGCCCCTTCCAACAGATGCTCGAAACAGGCGCCATCCAATATGTCACCATCGACGAAATTAAGCGCCAACGCGATCCTCAACTGCGCGAAATCGCCCAGGCCTTTGCGCGGGGTGAGGCCCGTCGCGCCACCGAGCTTGCGCGTCCGTATATGCAAGAGGTGGAGATACAGAAAGAAGGTAACAAGGCCACAACGCAAGAGAAGCGCGCCGCGATTGCCGCCGCGACTGCCGCCGATTATTTGTCCCGCGATGCTGAAACGCGCAATGCAACTTTGGTTGTGAGCGGCACCAACGATTTACGCCGCCAAATCAATGAACGCGTCCGCGAAGGCCTCCGGTTGCAAGGCGCAATCTCCCAGGAATCCGTTACCGTAACCGCCCTCGATAAAGTAGGGCTCACCCGCGAGAAGGCCGCCCATGCCGAATCTTACAAGCCCGGCATGGTCGTTCGTCTGGAGGAAGGGCAGGGCCGCGACCGTCACTCAGTCGAGTACGAGGTCCGGGACGTACGGGGGAATACCGTAACTGTGACGAATCGCGCGGGCGAATCCCGAGACTGGAATCCGGCCCGCGAGAAGCCGGCCGGCGTCTACCAGCCCCGCGATATGGAATTGTCGCCCGGTGACGCCATCGTGTTTCGCGAAAATCAAAAGGGCGTGGACCGCATCAGAAACGGCGAGGCGGCCATTATCGACAGAATTGAGGATGGGAAGCCCGTCGCCCGCCTCGATATCGGCAAGGAAGTCACACTCGATCCCTCCAAGGGCCAGACCGTGGACTACGGCTGGTGCCGCACGATTCACGCCGCTCAGGGCGCGACCGTGGACCATGTGGTGGTGGCTGGCGAGGCCTCGCGCGTAGCGACCGCGCAGACCGCCTATGTCGCCGCCTCGCGCGAACGAGATACGCTCAAAATCTATACGGACAACTCATTAAGCCTCGAAAAGAACTGGGCCAAATTCGCACAACGCGAGCACGCCATATCCGCCACAAAAGATCGTTCGGTCCCAAACCTCGAATCACTGAAGGAACTGCGCGCCGAGGCCGCCAAGGACTTGGGCCGCCACGGCGACTTGTCCAGGGCGCGCGATGAAGTCCCGGCTAAAACTAAGTCTCATGAATATGAGATTTCCCGGTGAGCAGCAATACATACACAAATAAAAAGGAGCTTGTCATGCAGCACACTCACAATTTTCTATCTCAACTCCCGCCGGTACCGCCAGGCCACGGCCACAGTTTCCCGCGCCTCGACAGTGATCTCGCTCTTATATTTTTAGTGCTGATCCTTATGTTTAGCGCCTGCACTTTTTTGTTAATTGTCGGTGAAGCTATCACTTTTACTGTGCGCTGGTTGGTGCGTATGGCACAGCGTATAGAACCGAAAGGACGCAATAATGAATAAAACAGTGAGAGCAGCATCCGTCCTGGCCGCCACGACCGCCGTAGGCGCGCTCGCGACTCACGCTTTTCTCCCGACAGCTTTGCTTGACGCGTTGGCAGGGATTGCCATAACCACGAAGCTCTCTACTCCCAAAAAAAACACCGATGGCACGACCCATCGAGGCACGAGCATAGCAGCTAGCAAAAAGCGCCGCGGCCGTCGCGATCAGATCGCGATCGGCGGCCTTCCCGTGCCACCAGACATAGAACCGAATCACATTTTGTTTACAGGTGGAACTGGCGCAGGGAAAAGTGTCGCATTGTCGTCTGTTCTTTTTACTGTCCGCGAACGCCAGACTAATCGCGCCATCGTTGTCGACCCGGGCGGGGAAATGATGAGTCGGTTTTTCAGGGAGGGCGATACGATTTTAAATCCACTCGATGCGCGTTCCGTGGCGTGGTCGCCATTTTCGGAAATGGCTCAAGCCCACGACGCGGACCGTCTCGCCAAGTCTATGGTCCCGGATGCACCCAGCAGCGGCGACGCGCAACAGTGGCAACTTTATAGTCAATCGCTCGTGGGCGCGGTCCTGGAAAGGCTGATGGAATCAGCCCGTGCGACCAATGCGGACCTTTTACAGGTTTTGACCATAGACAAAAGCGAAGATATAGAAGCACTCGTCGCTGGCCTCCCGGCATCGACACTGTTCGATACCGGTGCGGCAAAAATGTTGTCGAGCGTGCGTGGCATCATCGGTTCCTATCTCCCATCCTACCGTTTTTTGCCCCCTGACGCGGGCGCCGATGCCTTCAGTGTCCGCCGCTGGGTGGAGTCTGGTAGTGGTTGGCTCTGGATTCCCATTCGGAATGACATGATGGCCTCGATGCGTCCGCTGGTCAGCGCATGGATTGGCGAGGCCGTGTCAGCCGCGCTGTCGCTCCCGCCTGATTCGACACGGCGCCTCTGGCTTATTTTGGACGAGCTGGCGGCATTGGGGAGGGTGCAGAGCTTGGCCGATGCCCTCACGCAAGGTCGAAAATTCGGTTTGTGCGGGGTCGCCGGTGTACAGACGGTGGCGCAGCTGAAGGAACACTACGGACAATTCGGCAGTCAGGTTTTGTTGTCCTGCTTTTCCAGCCAGTTAATTTTGCGGGCCCCCGATCCCGACACCGCGCGCTGGTGCTCGGACAGTATCGGCCAGCGTCACGTGGTGCGCAAAGTGTCCTCAGAGTCTCAAAATGCAGGCGGCGGTGGCAAATCGGAATCGGACCAGCATACCATTGAAGCAGCTGTTCTGCCTTCGGAAATCCAAAACCTGCCGAAACTTCAGGGGTATCTGCGCCTCGCGGACGCACCGAGCATTTTGCGTATCCGTCTGGAACCCCAAGACTGGCCCCAGATGGCAAACCCCTACCAGCAGCGGGCGACCGATTTGCCGCCGCGCAGCAATGTATGAGGCAGTTAATTAATAGGAGGTTCACATGTTCGAAATACTCGTGAAAATTGTTAAAGCCATTTAGTCCGGGATGATGGAAGTGGTGATGTTCCTGCTTACGGCCTTACTGCTCAGCGGCCCCGACGTGCAGCCGAGCGCAAACGGAGACAAGGAGTAGGCCATGGACATTTGTAATGATGATAAAGAGCAGGCGGCCTCAGAACTGGCTCGAATGGGCCGGAACGAACGGCGCACAGCACTTATTCTCGCGCGCCGTGGCTCCAAACCAAAGCCACTCCTTGTCAGGGGGCCACGGCCCAGGCCGTACCGAGGTCATAAGCGCCGGCGGCGCGGTTAACAGAGATACAGATTAAGGAGAACAGAT
>JAJYPQ010000315.1 GCA_021795255.1 Pseudomonadota bacterium | reverse complement strand
GGTACCCCAGCCTTTAATACCCGTCGCGCTGGTCGCCCCCGTAAAACTCAAGATCAAGAGGGGGTCTAACGATGCACGCACAGACCACAGATGATCCTGCTTGTACCTGCCCCTGGATAATCACGAACGAAATTTTAACGGATATGGCCCCGAGTTGGGCCCGAGGGGATTACGACTACAGCTATGATGGCGGCGAGCGCCTAGGTGAGAATACCGCCTCGATCGCCGGTCGCAGCGCTGAGCGGTTGTCGGCTCACGATTTGAAGACCGCCGAGTATGGCCGCCTGTTAAAAACATATCCTCACGACGGGGCGGATTATCAGGTCCTTCTTTGCCTTTACTCGGGCTTCACGCCAATCAAGATCGCGGCTAAGCTCAATCGCACTGACCGGGCCATACGCTATGCGCGCGCCCGCCTCGACCGCTTCAAGAAAACAGGCGTTGCCCGACGATTACCACCCTCCCAGGTCCGCACCGGCAAGGATCTCACAAAGCCGCTTCCCAAAAGTCGTGCTGGCCGCAAGCGGAAAACGTCACCGGGTAACGCTCTTGCCGCGCCCATCCTGGTATTAGTGCCTTGCGTACCGACGCCACCCAAGGTGCCCCGCGTAACGGTTCAGCGCCCGCGTCACATAGTTGTGGCCGATCCGAGTCAATTGGATTTCGGCTGGGGGATGGCGGCATGAGTGCCTCCCTATTGTTATCTCGGCTCGGCTATGTCACGGGTCGCGACGACGGCCCCTGGATGGCGCGTTGCCCCGCCCACCGTGACCGGCACCCTTCATTGCGGGTGACGCAATTGGATGATGGTCGCGTGCTGATCTTCTGCCATGCCGGCTGCGGGGCGGCCGATGTGATGGGAGCGGTCGGGCTCACACTCCGTGATCTGTTTCCGGAAGGATCCCGCGGCACGTTGGGTCCAAGCCCGATCCAGCGCAATGCCGCTATAAGCCTCAAAACTATTCAGCACGCGGCATTGAAGGCCACTATGCTCTTAAGCGATGTCGCGCGAGCCAAGGTGGTGACCCCGGCGCAAGCGGATTTAGCGGCCCGTCTGACCGCCGAAATCTGGCAGGCTTTAGATGCGGCGGGCGTGCGCCGATGAACACGAACACGCCCATTCTTAGTAAGGTACAGGTTGGGGCAGGGGATTGGCACCGTATTCACATTGACACCGCAACCCGTACTCCGCCGCCGCCGCGCACCTACATCGTGGGGCACCTGCCCGAGGAATCCGGGATCTATGGCATGGTGATCGGCCCCGATGGGTCCCGCAAGTCTTGGCTCGCTCTACACATTGCCGTGGCGGTGGCTGGGGGGCGTCCGGTGGCCGGGGGTCTGTGGCCGGCTCGACCCGCCGGGCGAGTTGTATATCTTACGAGCGAGGATTCCGCCCACGAATTGTGGCGACGTCTCCATGCCATAGGCCACTTGGATGGCTATGAATGGGTAGGGGACATTGATGACCACCTGGACATCATTCCTTTATCCGCTGGTGTGCAGGGTCTCACTCTGGTCTGTCCCGATGGCACGAATAGCCACCGCTTCAGGGAACACCCCAGTGTGGCCGCACTCATCGCGTTTTGCAGGGGGTCCCGTCTGATCCTGATCGACCCTTTGGCGGACATGGTCGAGGCCTCCGAGAACGATGACCAAGCGGCAAGCCTCACTGTACGAACATTGCGGCGCATCAGTCGGGAAACAGGGGCCGGCGTGCTGATCGTGCACCATCAGAACAAATCGGCGATGGCCGGGGGCGATAGTGGTAACCAGACCGCCCGCGGGAGTAGCAAAATCCCCGCCGGCGCGCGATGGAGTGTCACACTCCAACCGCTATCCCCCGGGGAGGCCGAAGAAAAAGGGATATCGGACAGAGAACGGTGGACGATTGTCCGCGAGGGGAAGGCATCGTATGCGATGCGCGAAGCCGATCGTGCGCTGTACCATTGGCCTGAGGTTCTCGATGCGCAGGGGATACCGACAGGCGGCGTCCCTCTGGCGCGGGCGCTGCCCGGCAAGGGGAATTCGGAGGCACCAATCCGGGCCCCGCGTGGCCTCGCCAATTTGGTAGGCGTTAACGCGCCAATTATCGGCGATGACGATGACCGCTGGTGACACCGTGGCCTGGAAAGACCGCCTGCTGCCGACCACCACGGTGCATCAGTCGCGATTGCAGCTCTTTCAACCGACCCGCCACCCCATATTTTGTACGCGCGTCATGGAGACCCCGTGGGGAACGGCGTATGTGACCGGACGGCTCGGGCAGATGCATGCCTTGTTGCTCGAAGCCCTGTTGTTCCATGCCCAAAAAAAGCGCGTGCTTGAGGAGGGCAGCGTGCAGATCCTGGTTGATCCTTACATCCTGCGCACAACACTCTCGCGTGCAGACGGTGGCTATAGTGGCAAGGGGTTGAAGACGTTGGCCCAGGATCTCCGGGCCAGTGCGATTACATTAGATATCCCCAAGCTCGGTGCCGATGGATTTGTGCTCGACGGCCTCTTAAACGAGATCACGCCGAGCCCTGCGACCGTGCTCAATCCGGTCACAGGAGAGATGCGCCCCCTTTGGCGTGTTACCCTCACTAAAACGCTCGCCGCGCTGTTGGATCGTGACCTCCCTCTCCATTACGACCCCCGACCCCTCGCGGCGCTCAGAACGGGCACGGCCGCAGCGGTCGCGCGGTGGATTCTCACGCATCGCGATTGTCCGCAAGGAGGGTGGCATATCGGTACGGTGCTGGCGGCTATAGGGGCCGAGGTTGAGGGGCCTAAAGGGCGACAGAGGCGGCATGAGATTCGGCGGGACGCCGACCCGCTCGCGCAGATAGGAATTATTCTTAATGGATACCGTCTTCAAAAGACCAGCGTTGCCTCTGCGCCAAGCAGCGTTGTCCCTACGCCAGGGACGTTGTCCGTATGCCAGCCAACGTTGTTCCTACGCCAGGTACGTTAGGATTCTCTAGGAATCTCCTTTAGGAGACTCCTAGGAAACGCGGCCTTGGGCCTTAATGGCCCCGGCCTCTTTTAAAGCCCCCAAAACTCGGCCGGCGCTTCCTGCGCCGGAGAAAATATACAGATCTACGGCAAAATCATAAACAAGAGGATGGTAAAGAGGTCTATCTGTTCTATGAACGATAAAAATCGTTCCCCGAATCAACCACGTTTACCGTTATGGGAAGGAAGTAACGGTAGGGTGTAGTATCACGCGACGTTTACTCAATCTTTTTTATTGCCTGGCCTTTTTTGGGCGTTCTTATGGGAGTATTTTCTGAAACAGAATCGACCTTCGGTTTAAGCACATAAACACCCTCCATAAGATGCTTTACAACATCGACGCAAATCCGCAGGTCAGGAGCATTCGGAAAATAGGCTCTATGGGCGGAGGCATGTCCGGCGTCTACCACCGCCTCAATAAGTTTTGCATGTTGATCCGTGACATATCCAGCCTGGCGAAAGGAGGTCAAGTATTCCTTGAACGAGTTCTTCTCCCCAATGTGATCGCGCATAACCGACTCGATGAGCATGCGTAGTCCCATCGTTGGGAGAGCTGTTAAATCCGCCCTAAGCGCTCCATCCAGCTCCGATATTAACGCTTTCGTGATATCGTCAAGATGCTGGTACCACGGGGGGCGGGTGGCCACATCGTCGGCGGTGAAGAACCCCGGGCTGCTGGTCGACGTAGCATGTAATTGTACTGCTTCCCATGTGTTGACTCGCCTCTGTGGATTGGCGAAATTCCATTCGTAGAATTGACTGAGTACGGATCCGAAATCCTGATATCGAAGTACCGATTCAGAGATGCCCATCTTAGCGTCGTCTACATATGGGAAGCCGGTGGATCGACCAGACGACACGTTGTTTGCTCCGGTGATATAATACAAGGCTTCTTGGATGTCCTTGGTGTCACCTGAAATGGCGGCGACAATTTCGGTCACGGCGATCATAGCGTTCAAGTGGATCGGATAAAGGCGCTTTAATTCGAGGTATATGGCGTCCATAATGTCGAGAAGCGCCTTGGCGTGGGCGTTATCTATAAGGGGAAGGGTATAAACATTGACTTGATAATTATCCCCTGTATCACCTCTCTGTAAGAAAGGTCCTATCGTACCTATCTCGTCAAGAGTGTTTAGCCATGATGGATGGTCCGCGCGGTACCGCGTTGCTGGCACCTGTGGCGGTTCTCCCTTGCAGTGATCAAAAATATCCCCGAGGACGCGAATCTTTTGATCCCCGAGCGCTGAGCGAACCGTATCTATGTGGGCTATGTTCATGTCCCTATCTTCATTATTGCCGCGCTCAAGTCACGCTATTATGCGCTTGTTTTTGGCTATCATGGAACCTGATTCAGTCACTTTGTTGCTCGTGTTTTCCCCCATGCCCAATTGTCGCCTACTGCAACAAATATGGTAGCGCGGAGACCTAAGGAGATAATGGCGTTGCGAATTTGCTCGCGCAGATGGTCGCGAAGATGTGAGGCGTTTTTATGATTCCATGTTCCATGGAACTTTGCGGCGAAAGTATTTGCGGGCAGTTGTGTAGCAGCGTCTTTTCCTTTCATACGCATTTGTTTATCGAGTTTCAATTTCGCGAGCTTGCGTTTTACGCGCGGATAATCTTTTGACATGGCGCCATGTAGATCAAAGGTGACAATTGCGAGTAAGCTCATAGGGAAGCCCCGGAACATTAAGATACGTTCGAGCAACTTTACTCGGAAGGGACGCCGGAGAGCAACATGGCAGACTGGTGGGTCATGAGCGGTGGTATGAAAAGCCCAGCGCGGTTAGCGCTCTTGGGCTTCATTCCTATCGATCACCCGCCACCGGTACCACCAAACACGTCTCCCCCGACGGGCACGACGCCGCCCGGTAGAGCGGCCCCACGAAATTGAGCTGCGGAGGGTTGCCCGCGGCCGCCCGATGGTAAGTCACGTCTGATGACAGAATGACCCTATGGGACAGGATCCCAATGCCCGTCATGGTCAACATCCCCAAAATAAACATCCCCGCGAGTAAGGCAACTACCACACCCCACCCTTGGGCGAGCTTCCAGGCCAATGAGGCCTTGGCCTGTTCCTTGAGGGCATGGGCGAGATGGACCTTCCACTGCTCGACGAAGGCGGCCGCTTTCTCAGCCCCCATCCGATCGAGGCCGGCCGCGGCTTTCTGTAGGTCCTGAGCCCCCTTACTCGCCGCGTGCGCGATGGCGCCGACAAGGGCCTGGCCGGCTTCCACGGTCTTGTCCTCAATGGCCTGGGCGACGCCGGCCTTCAAGTCCGCGCTGGCGGCGACCGTGCCGTTATAGATCGCATCAGGAATCTTTGACGCTGTATTCAGGGCCG
>JAJYPQ010000017.1 GCA_021795255.1 Pseudomonadota bacterium | reverse complement strand
GACTATTTTGATATCGTTGAAGGGGGGTCACCCGTACGCGTCTTCCGTAACGGCAAGCCCATCGCTGAAATTGTTCCTATTCGCTCGGGGATTCCCTCGTGGAAAAGGCATGTGACACCACTGACGATTAAGCTGAAGTTCCTCCTATAAACCCCCTGAATGGCCCAAAAATATGTGATAAATCAAGGCCTAGGGTGGTTTTTTGTCCGCTGATATGTGGGCATGCACAATGCAAATAATATGCTTGACATTAAGATATGTGTGTACTATACAGTAGGCATGCATATCCATATCGTCCCGAATCGCAAGGCCGCCCCCACCATTTTGCTGCGGGAGTCCTATCGCGAGGGGAAGAAGGTCAAGAAGCGGACACTGGCCAATTTGTCCCACCTGCCGATGGCGCAGATCGAAATCATCCGGGCGGCCCTGAATGGGGTGGATCTGCGACCCGTGACGGAATCCTTCGAGATTACCCGTTCCTTGGCCCAGGGACACGTGCAGGCGGTAGCCTTGATGATGAAGCGCCTGGGGCTCGCCTCGCTCGTGGCGACCCAGCCGTGTCGGGAACGCGATCTGGTCATGGCGATGGTGGCCGCGCGCATCCTAGCCCCCCATACCAAGCTCGCCACCACCCGCTGGTGGCATACCACGACACTGGCCGAGGATTTCGGGGTGACCCAAGCCTCCGAGAACGATTGTTATGCCGCCATGGACTGGCTGCTGGCCCGCCAGGACCGCATCCAGAAGAAGCTCGCCACGCGCCACCTTGAGGAAGGCGGTCTCGTGCTCTACGACCTCAGCTCGAGTTACTTCGAAGGCAGCACCTGTCCCTTGGCCAAGCGTGGCTACAGTCGCGATGGCCGACACGGGACACTGCAAGTCGAATATGGGTTGATGACCGATGATCGGGGCTGTCCGGTGGCGATCTCGGTGCATGAGGGCAATACGGCCGACCCCACCACCTTGATGCCCGAAATCCAGCGCGTGAAGCAAGACTTCGGCATCGAGTCATTCGTGATGGTCGGCGACCGCGGCATGATCTCCCAAAAAGCGATCCTCGCGATTCGCGAACAAGGGGGGATCGATTGGATCACGGCTTTAAAGAGCGTCTCCATTCGGGCCTTAATCGAAGACAAAACCTTGCAGCCTGACCTGTTTGACGAACGTAACCTGCTGGAGTTGTCTCACCCCGATTATCCGGGTGAGCGCTTGGTCGCCTGTCGCAATCCCGAGTTGAGGAAACTGCGGGGCCATAAGCGCGAAGACCTCCTGGCGGCCACTGAAGAGAGCCTGCAGAAGATTGCCATCCGTGTCGCAGCCGGACGCCTGACAGGACGAGATCACATCGGCCTGAAGGTCGGTCGGATCGTGGACCGCTACAAGATGGCCAAACACTTCACCTGGGATATTCAAGACACCACGTTCTCTTTTGCGCGTAAGACCGAGGCCATTGCCGCGGAAGCGGCTCTCGATGGTATTTATATCATTCGCACCTCGGTTGGGATCGAGCGCATGGATACCGCCACCTGCGTGCGATGCTATAAGTCCTTGGCTCAGGTCGAGCGCGCCTTCCGTTCCTTGAAGACCATGGATCTCAAAATCCGACCCATCCACCATCGCTTAGCCGACCGAGTCCGTGCTCACATCTTCCTCTGTCTGCTCTCCTATTACGTCGAGTGGCACATGCGCGCGGCTTGGCGAGAGCTGATGTTCGCAGACGAGGATCAGAAGGCCAAAGAGACCCGCGATCCGGTCGCCCCTGCGGAGCGCTCCGCCAAAGCCCTGCGTAAGGTCGCCCGTAAGGCCCAAGACGATGGCACTCCGGTGCACAGCTTCCCTACCCTACTCGCGGATCTCGCCACGGTGACGCGCAATACCTGCCGTCTCCCCCACACGGACGGCGAGGGGTCGACCTTCCCCGTTCTCACTCTTCCCAACCCTCACCAAAAGCGCGCCTACGAACTGATCGAAACCTGCCCAATGTAGACAGCAGCCAACACTCTGTTTTCAAGCTATCGGATTGAAACGTAAAGGAAAACCGCTTGGTGCTCGAAAGAACTTCAGCCTAGTGGAGCCTGTCCGTACGGTCAATCAGGCGACCAAACCGACCAAGAACATAGAGTAGAATGGGGTCTGTCAGCGCGACCCGCGAGGAGTAAGCCATGAGCGAGAGAGGACACATTCAAGCGATCCGGTTTTATACCGAAGCGGAGCTTGACGCGCTCGAGACGCACGATCCGGACAGCGCCTACCGCATCGCTCGGGCCCAGGCCATGGCAGCGCGGGCTGAAACGGGTCAACCGATCGTGACCGACACGCCTCCCGATGCCCGCGCCGTCCAAGACGCGGTCGACGATGTCCGCCGAATTCTGCAGCGGGACGGGGGTGATATCGAGCTTGTTGATATCCAAGGCTCGGTCGTTCGTGTCCGTATGAAAGGGGCCTGTGCCGGCTGCCCCAATTCAGTGCTCGACCTCCGCAATGTGGTAGAAAAAGTGGTGCGCGGGGTTCCAGGGGTAAGCGCGGTGGTCAATACCTTCTGACAGACGCCTGACAAGAGCGATGGCAACGCGCTAGAATACCGGCCATGGAGACTTACATTGACCCCAATCTCCCTTGTCCCGGACCCGAGTCAATACGCCCCGACGCCGTCATCATCGAGGGTCGCACTCATACCGGCCGGGTCTGTCGTATCGTGGATAATACCTGCTCGGTCCCAAGAGAGGAGCTTGTCGAGGTCCTCGATGGTCTCATTGCCGAACGCCGCTTCGGTATTGCTGCGCTATCGCCCCATGGCGGCAATATCCTTGCTATCGGGCGCCCTAACGCGACCCACATCCAGTTCGGGGACGCACTCTATCGCCTACTGTTGTTTCCGTACGAAGCGCGCATCGAGCGATTCTAGGCGCGCGCCAGGCTTCCTTGGCTTATAAGGGCCTAAGCCACGAGTTCGCGCGCCAGGAGACGTTCCAGCACCTTTAAGGGGGCGCTGCCCGGATCGCGCAGGCCCTGTACTGGAAGATGGAAGGTCTGCTCGAAGACATACTGACCGGCCATGGCCGCATGCGAAACCTGGTCGGTAAAGACCATCCACGTCGTGGCGGCCGGGAACGGTACCTCGTACTGCGGACACTGCCGCTGGTAGGTCTCATCCGCTTTCATGCTGTCATGTAAAGACAACATATAGTGGTCATACAGCGAACGGTAGCCGCGCGTCAGCCCCAAAACCTGAAGGAACCTGCCTTTGCCGGGAAACGGCGGGGATAGGCGCGGCAAAAATCGCTCGGCGCAGGCCTCAAAAGGCTCGCCGACGCGCCACAAACGGGCCTGACCGTTAGGATTCACGTTGCTAAACACGCGCAAGATGCGCTCACCGCGATTCGGTCGCGACGGGAAGGCATCGACATGCAGCCGGCTATCATCCTTCCGGTACGAGGCGGGACGCTCCTTCACCTCGACGGGACGGTAACTCGTGCGCCCAAGACGCAGATGCGGGACGTAGCTCGGCAAAATATTGGCAACGAGCGCCTGCGCCTGCTTCGCAAAACGGGCCACCATGGCCTTCAGTCGCTCCCGTTCGAGCATAGGGAGGGCCGTGCCCTTTAATTCTTGGGCGCCGGAGTCATAACTTAGGTTCTTCGCCCGTCCGTCCGAGCACGCGGGGTCAAGAAACATGACCTCGTCGGCCTGCAGGGCAAAAGCGAGTTCCGGGAAAAAAAGCAGGCGGCCGCCCTCAAGCGCTGCAATCGCGCGCGTGACGGCGGTATCCGGAAACGGTCCTTGCCAACTCCCTCCAGCGATATTTTCAAGCGGACTCATGAACCCCTCCTGGCCCTAATCTTGGCACAGCCAGGGCGCGCCCACTAGTCCGCTGGGCCGCTGCTCGCTACCGGCCGGCCCACCCCTATCGCTTCGCCGCGAGCCACGGGGCCCTCAGCGTCGGGTCAGGAGATAAGTGGTCTCCTCGCGCCATGCGAGACCCTGCTCTATAAGGTTTGGGCTACCGGCCGCGGTCGTGCGTTCGCACTCCAGGACCTCCACGGTAAAATGAGCTGAAAAAAGCCCCTGCACCTCGTCCCCCGAGACCACGAAGGGAGGGCCACTCTCAGGGTCTTTCAAAGAGAAGGGCGCAATAAGAAGAAGCGGGGTCCCGGAGGGCGTGAGCTCCGCCATGTGCGTAGCGTACGCTTTGCGAGTGTCAGAGGGTAAAGCAATGAGTGCCGCTCGGTCGTAAACCGCTGAGATCGGGCCCACCAGGGTAGGCGTCAGTTGAAAATAGTTCCCCAAAAGGATTGTCACCCCGCCCCCCTGGTACTCGAGAAACTCCGCGCGGCCCCGACGCGTAGCGCTCCATCCCGCTTCCTTATAAAATGCCTCTACGGCGAGCGGGCTCAACTCGGCGCCCAAGACCTCATGGCCTTGCTCGCGCAACCACACCATGTCGCGGCTCTTTCCGCAAAGGGGCACGAAAATCGGCCCCTTGCCGCCGGCCGCAGCGAGCCGCGCACAATGGCGGCGCAAAAATCGGTTGACCTCGCTTTGATGAAAACCAATACGGTTCTCGTGCCATCGTTCATGCCAGAATTCTGGTTCCATGCGCCAACTCCTCCTTATATGTCGGCGGCCACGGCCGCCACAATCCGAGACACCGTGCCTGGGCGACCGAATACCACTTGGTAGCGATCGGAAGCGCCACCCAAGCGCACATAAGCCCCGCCCGCCTCGCGCGTAATCGCCTCGGCCGCCGATACGTCCCAAAGCCTCGCGTGCCAATCGACCATGGCCGCGGCACTCCCTTGAAAGACGCAGCCATGGGCAAAACAATCACGATAAATGCGCAGATTGGGAAACCCGGCGCATAGCCTGGTGAATACCTCCGCGCTCCCGCCTTTCGCAAAGTTCTCAGGGGCGGTCGCTGCGATGATGGGGGATGCGGCTTCTGGCCTATCGATGATCCGAAGAGCCTCGCCGTTACGCCATGCCCCCACGCCTTGGGCGGCGCGGAATCGGACGTCGAGCGCAGGATGGTCGACTACGCCTACGATCGCCTCCCCTTCATGCCGCAAGGACACGAGCGTCCCAAAAGTCATGATGCCGTGGACAAAGTTGTCAGTGCCGTCGATGGGATCAAGGACCCACTGCCACGGGCTTCCGCCAGCCTCGGCCGGATACTCCTCGCCGATGAGGCCATGATCCGGAAACTCGTTATGAATGGCCACACGCCACGCCGCCTCGATATCGCGGTCAGCGGCGCTCACATAAGAACCATCAGCCTTGAGAGAGACCTCAATCTCGCCTAGGGGTCTATCTCGCAAAATCCGCCGCGCGAGATCCGAGAGTGTCGTGGCAAAGCGCAAAAACCGCCCGCTATCCTGGCTTGAAAGCTTCATCCCAATCCTCCTCTCAGCAGCACGATACGCACTCACCAAAACCCAAACAAGGCTAGTCGCAGACCAAGTCTCGGTTATAATCGCCCAAAAGAGGGCCGCCATGAAGACACGCATCGAGAACGACAGCCTGGGGGAATATGCCGTTCCCGAAGCCGCTTGGTATGGCATCCAAACGGCCCGGGCCCAGGATAATTTCCCGATTTCCGGTCGCGGGCCGGACCCCGATTTCATCGTCGCCCATGCCCGCATCAAAGTGGCGGCAGCGCGCGTCAATGCGCGGGCTGGCTGGCTTGCCCAAGACCTGGCCTTGGCGATCGTGCGCGCCGCCTCGGCCATCGCCGATGGCCAACACCATGAGCAATTCGTGGTCGACAGATTTCAGGCGGGCGCTGGGACCAGCCACAACATGAACACCAACGAGGTCATAGCGAACCTCGCCAATAGCGAGTTGGGGGGCATACGCGGGCGCTACAACCCCATCCACCCAAACGACCATGTGAACATGGGGCAAAGCACAAACGACACGATCCCGACGGCGATCCGCTTGGCCACGCTCGCCAAACTCTCGCGCCTGGTCGCGGCCGTGCACGACATGGCCCACGCCTTTGCAAGCCTAGGGGAGCGCGAGGTCGCCACCGTAAAGAGCGGCCGCACGCATCTCCAGGACGCGGTTCCGACCACCCTGGGGCGCGAATTCTCGGCCTACGCCTGGACTTTGAATCGCTGCGCCCGGCGCATCCAGGACACGGCCATCGACTTGGGCGACATCGGCCTTGGGGGCAGCGCCGTCGGTACCGGGCTCAACACCGCCCCCCACTACGCAAAGCAGGTGTGCGCCGAGCTTGGGATCCTGACCGGCGAAAGCTTGAGGCCCGCCGCCGACATGGCCGCGCAAATGCAGTCGCTGGCCGATCTGGGACAGGTCTCGGCCAGCGTGCGCGGCTTAGCCCTGGAACTGACCCGGATCGCGAACGATCTCCGCCTTTTGGCCTCGGGGCCACGGACGGGGTTTGCCGAGATCACGCTTCCCCCAGTCCAGCCCGGATCGAGCATCATGCCCGGCAAGGTCAATCCGGTCATGCTCGAGATGTTAAACCAGGTGTGCTACCAGATTCTCGGCCAAGACGCGGCAATTGCGGCCATGGTGCAAGCCGGCCAACTTGAGCTCAACGTCATGATGCCGGCACTGGGGTCGGCGCTGTTCGATATGTTTGACTGGCTCACCCACGCGGTCATCGCGGTCACCCATAAGTGCATCGTCGGTATCACTTGCGACCGGGCACGCTGTCAGGCCTATGCCCATGACAGCGTCGGGCTTGCAACACTTTTAAATCGCGCTATCGGCTACAGCGCCGCAGCCCGCCTCGCCCAAGAGTCGGAAGCCAGCGGTCGGCCGATCAGCGCGCTGGTGCGCGAACAGGGTCTCATGGAGGACACGGCCTTCGATGAGCTTGTCGCCCGCGCCGCCCGGGGCGTGGAGTCCTGATGACGCCCATTCTGGTCCTTTATTACAGCCGCCATGGCAGCGTACGGCGTATGGCGGAACTCGTCGCGCGCGGCGTAGAAAGCGTGCCAGGCTGCGTTTGCGTTTTACGCACGGTGCCCGAGGTCTCTCCGGTGTGCACAGCCGTCGCGCCGGCCATACCGGACTCGGGTGCCCCTTATGTTAGCCTGGACGATTTGCGCGCATGCGCGGGGCTCATCGTCGGCAGCCCCACGCGCTTTGGCCATATGGCCGCGCCGCTCAAATATTTCCTGGAAACAACTACCCCCTTGTGGCTCACGGGCGCGCTTTCCGGAAAGCCCGCGGCGGTCTTTACCTCGACCGGCTCTCTACACGGGGGCCAGGAGACGACCCTTCTGTCCATGGCCCTCCCCCTTTGGCACCACGGCATGCTGCTGGTAGGGCTACCGTATACTCACCCGGAATTGTCCACGACCCGATCCGGAGGGACGCCCTACGGAGCGAGCCATGTCGCAGGTCCGGAGGACGACCGCGCCCTGAGCCCCGAAGAAAGAACCTTATGTATGGGGGCCGGCGAACGCGTGGCGCGCATCGCCGCGCGGCTTGCGCATACCACCCATGCCTCCTAGTCTCTTTGCCCACCCAAGCCCACGATCAAGCACCCAGAATCGCGCGCAAATAAGGGATTGTGAGGCGATGGCCGTCCGCCAGGGTGGATTCATCTAACTGTTCCAGCACGATAAATAAGGCCCGTAGGTCGCGGGGTCCGTGAGCCAGCAAATAGGCGGCGGTCGGGGCGTTGAGCGACAAGCCGCGAATCGCGGCCCGATAGCGCAAGGCCTCGGCCTTCGCCTCATCGGAAAGTGCAGGCAAGGCCAGAACCGGGCCGCTTGCCAATCGCGTGCGCAAATCCGAGCGGGTCATCGCAAGGCCCGCGGGGTTAGTGCGACCCGCAAAGATCGCCCTGCGGTCCGGGGCAAGATCCTCGAGGAGGACAAAAAGTCGGCGCTCCCACTCGGGCCGCCCGGCAAGCGCGTCGAGTTCATCGACACACAAAAGCGCGGTCGCAGGTAAACCTTCCAGGCCCTCCCATTGCGCATCCGAGGCCTGAGCAAGAGACAGGTAAGCGCACGGGCCACGATCCGCGCCCGCGCGCACCGCGGCCGCCAAGAGATGGGTCTTGCCACAGCCGCTCGGCCCGAACAAATAGAGCGGTCCGCGGCCCCCGGCCGCCAAGGCCTCGGTGGCCTTGAGCACCATCTCGTTTTCGCCTGGCCAGAAATTGGCGAATGACGGTTTGTCCTGGATGCGTAGATCCAGTGGTAACTGGCGCATCACTGAGACTCCAGCCCATCTTGATTCCGCTCATGGACATGCCGGATCCAGACCATCGTTACTGCGGAAATGGGCAGCGCCAGCAATATGCCGGCGAACCCAAACAGGCGCCCGCCGGTCAGGACCGCGAAAATCACGAGCACCGGATGCCATCCGAGCGAGCGCCCGACAAGCCGCGGGCCCAGAACCATGCTCTCCATCATCGCCGCCACCATAAAAACCGCCAACACCCAAAGCAGGTGCTGCAGATCGTGGTATTGGAGGAGAACGGCGAGGCTCGCGGTAAGAAGACCAGTAAAAAATCCGAGATACGGAATGAAACTGATAAGGCCGGTCAGCACACCGATCGGCAGCGCCAGATCAAGACCTACAAGGCTAAGCCCTACCGAGTAGAGGAAGGCCATAGACAACATGACCGACAACTGGCCACGCAAAAGGCGACTCAGCGCCACATCCACTTCGCGCGCCCAGCGCGTCGCCTGCTCGCTATGACGCTTTGGGATAAGCTCTCCGATGGTCCCCAGGATCCGATCCCAATCGCGCAACAAATAGAACGCGATAACGAGAATCAACATAAGGCGCGCGAGCCATCCCAGGACGTGAAGACTGGAATAGGTTGCAACCGACAAAAGCTTGCCGACTCCGGCACCCACGCTCTGCCACTGCTGAAGAATGCGGTGTTTCAGTACATGCAAATCCAGCGTATAGCGGCCCTGGGTAGCATGCTGGATCTGGGCTTGGAGCCAATTCGTGTAATCCGGGACATGGGCACTGAAGGTCAGCACTTCCTTTTTGGCCATCGGCATAAGCATCACAAACAGCGCCGTCACAGCCAGCATCGCGACGAGCAGCAAAAAAAGGATCGTGACACTGCGCGGAATGTGCAACGCCTCGAGCCGCCCGACAAGAGGGTTCACGATATAAGCCAGCAACGCGGCCAGCAAAAACAAAGTGAGGACAGGTGCCAAAACATAGGTCACGCCGGCTACGAACAACACCGCCATCGCGGTATACGCAGCCCGGCGCTCACCCCCGTTTAGCACGCGATGCCTCGTTATCTTTGACTATGCCCCAAGTCCAAACATAGTGGCCGCCGCTTGCGACCGTCGTGGCCAATACGCCGAATATTAATACGATTTGCACGTGCGCCACAGGGAATCGAAAGGCGCGCTCACTGAGAAGAAAAACCACGAGTAGAATCTGCATAAAGGTATTTACCTTACTAACAGCGCTTGGACGCATCTGCACGGGGCCGTATAAGGACGTGTAGACCAAATAGCCGCCGACAATGAGCAAGTCACGAAACGCCACCACGAGAACTAACCAGAAGGGCACGAGGCTTTGTAACGCTAGCATGACATAGGCGCTCACCAACAGAATCTTGTCGGCCGTGGGATCTAAGATGGCCCCGAGAGGACTCACGAAGTGAAAGCGCTTGGCGATATAGCCGTCGAGCCCGTCGGACACCCCCGCCAGAAGAAAGACCCAGAGGGCATCGAGATAGCGATCGTTCCTCAGAACCAAAATGAAAAGCGGCACGCAGGCCATGCGTGTCATCGTAATCACGTTCGGGAGATGATGCCATTTCTTCACGACAAGCCCTCACTGTCATGCCAATTTTCAGGAAAAGCGGTCCTGGACCCAGCCTCCGGGCGCGCGGACTTGGGGTAAGGGGGCTTGGTCGTAGTGGCCGCTTGGCGCCCGCAATCACCCCTTTTCCCGAAAGCCATCGAACCGCAAGCGGCGCCATCGCTCGGATGTGTCCGTTTAACGTCTCTTCTGCCCAGAAGTCAAGATTTACTTAAAAGGCGCAGGGTCCTACCATAGTCCGATCCTGGGAGCCTAGTCGTGACAGCACATAAACCCCCCGCACCCCTGACCTACCGTGATGCCGGCGTCGATATCGACGCCGGTGACGCCTTGGTCGAGGCCCTGAAGCCGATCGCTGCAAAGACCATGCGCCCTGGCGTCATGGCGGGGTTAGGAGGCTTTGGCGCGCTCTTTGCCCTGTCGGGGAAGTACCGTGACCCGGTTCTCGTTTCGGGCACCGATGGCGTGGGGACCAAGCTTTTGCTGGCCATCGCCCTAGACCGCCATGACGATATCGGTATCGATCTCGTGGCCATGTGCGCCAATGATATCGTCGTGCAAGGTGCCGAGCCCTTATTTTTCCTCGATTACTTCGCCTCAGGACGACTTGATACCCGGAAAGCCGAGCGCATTATCGCTGGCATCGGACGCGGCTGCGAACTTGCAGGGGCCGCCCTTGTGGGCGGAGAAACGGCGGAAATGCCCGGTATGTACGCTGACCAGGACTACGATCTGGCCGGTTTTTGCGTGGGCGTCGTCGAACGTGAAAAGCTCATTGACGGTTCGCGCGTGGCCCCGGGGGACCAGATCATAGGACTACGCTCGTCCGGCCCCCACTCGAATGGCTACTCGCTTATCCGCAGCGTCCTAAGGCGCCAGGAAAGTGACCTCGACCAATCGCTCGGATCCCGAACGCTCGCCGATATCCTTTTGACTCCAACACGCATTTACGTCAAAAGCCTCCTCGCCCTGCAGGCGGTGGTCGACGTCCACGCCATGGCCCATATCACGGGCGGCGGCTTGCCCGGCAACGTCCCGCGGGTTATTCCCGCCACATTGCGGGCTGTCGTCGACAAGTCCGCCTGGGAGTGGCCACCGATCTTTAGCTGGCTCCAAGAAGGGGGTGCGATCCCCGAAGACGAAATGTACCGCACCTTTAACTGCGGTATAGGCATGGTCGTGATCGTCGCCCCCGACCAGGCGACACGGACGATGGAGCTTTTACGCGCCCAAGGCGAGGATGCGGTAGCGATAGGCTTTATCGAGGCCGGACCAGGTGAATTTGTGTGGGCGTAGGCGGCCCGCTGCGCGTTGCGGTGGTCATTTCCGGCCGGGGCAGCAATCTCACAGCGCTTCATACCGCAGCCGCAGCAAAGGGATATGCGATCGTCGGCGTTGTCAGCAACCAAGCTGATGCGCAAGGGCTTCGCTACGCCCATTCCCAAGCACTTTCTCAGACGATCGTCGATCACCGCCACTACTCCACGCGCGCGCTTTTTGACGCGGCGCTGGCGGCGGCGATTGATCGTTACGAGCCCGATATCATCGCGCTTGCAGGCTTCCTCCGGGTCCTCGGATCGGCTTTTGTCCATCGCTATACCGGCCGCCTCATCAATATTCACCCATCGCTGCTCCCGGCGTTCCCGGGGCTCAACACCCACGCCCGGGTCCTAGAGTCGGGGGCGACCGAGCACGGGGCGACTGTGCATTTCGTCACCGATGCGCTTGACGGCGGACCGATCATCGAACAAGCGCGCCTCAAAGTCCTCCCCAACGAAACCGCGGAGCAGCTGGCCGCTCGGGTCCTGGTGCTAGAACATGCCCTCTACCCACGGGTCCTTGGAGGCTTTGCCAGCGGACAGATCACCCTCCCGAAAACCCGGGCTACGACGTGACGCGTCCGTGGGTCTTGCTATGGTTACTGATCATGGCCCCGCTTTCGGCACGGGGCGTTTTGGCGAGCCCCCTTCCCGCGCACCTGGCCTTGCGTTACTCGTTCGCCTTCGACGGTTGGACGATAGGGCAAGTCACAAAGACCTTGACCCGCGAGTCCCCTGGGCTGTATCAGGAAACGATGGTGGCGCGGACCGTAGGTCTTGCGCGGTTTTTGACCCATGTCGTTCTGGCCGACACAGGGGTATTCCGCATCACCTCGGGGACCATCCAGCCGCTCTCCTATGCTGCGGTCCGGCGCGGCGACTCAAAGCCCTATCGCCGGCATGTCGCTTTCGATTGGCAGAGGCATCGTCTGGTATTCAGTAACGGGCAGAAGGTCCCACTCCATCAGGGAGCGCAGGACGAGGAAAGCGTGTTCTATGCCTTCATGCTCCATCCCCTTGTGAAGGGCTTTCGGGACGTCTCGGTCACCGACGGGGCGGCACTGACCTCTTACCGCTTTCTCTACCGCGGGCGAGGGCCCACTCGCACTCCGGCCGGGGTCTTTGACACAATCAAAATTCTGCGCCTAAACCCCGCCGAACTCCGGGCCAGACGCGCCTGCCGAGCACTCGCGGCGTCCCGAGTTCCCGGCTGCTTGCGCCACATCACGCGGTTCACGATTTGGGTGGCCCCTAGGCTCCATGATCTGGCGGTCAAACTGCGTAAAACAACCGGCAGCCGCACGCTCACCGTAGCACTTGTGCGCCTGACCGGTCGGCCCTGACGCCTTCCCCTGCGTTCTCCCGCGATATAGACTGCGCTTATGTCGGAATAAAGATCGGTCGGACTGCGTCCTACCGGTAGGAGATCATGTCATGCGTATAAGCGATATTTTTTGCCACTCGCGCGAATTCAAACAGATATTAGAGACCAGCCGACCGCGACTCTACCGAGTGGCCTATTCCTGGACCCATGACGCGGCGCTGGCCGACGATCTGGTCCAGGAAACACTGACCAAGGCGTGGCAAAAGTACGATCAATTGCGCGACCCCAAGGCGCAACAAGCCTGGCTTTTCAGTATTCTCACTAACTGCTTTCGCGACCACTATCGGCGCTACCGGGAGACCGAAGACATCGATGAGATGGATATCGCCTGCGATCACTGCCTAGAAACAGAACAGATGCGCTCAGAGCTCGTAGGCCAGGTACGCAAGGCGATCGCCAAGCTGCCTGAAGGACAACGGCAGGTCGTGACCCTTGTTGATTTAGAAGGATTCTCTTATATTGAGGTATCATCTATACTCGGCATACCGAGCGGCACCGTGATGAGCCGGCTGTGCCGGGCCCGCGCTGCCCTCAAGGCCATGTTGTTGCCGGAACTGATGGCAGCGCAACAAGGTCCAAAAATACGGAGGGTTAAATGACGGAACGGGACGAGCCACGGCTCTCTGACGAGTTCCTGAATGCCTTTGTCGACAACCAGATCGATGCCGACGAGAAAGGTCGCGCCTATCCGCTCATAAACGCCGACGACGAACTCAACCGCAAGGTCTGCGAATTGCGCAAGGTCTCGGACCTCGTGCGCTTGGCCTACGACACCCCACCCCCGCCGCCCCGCCGACACCGCCCCAGCGCTAGGCTACGTCGCTACAGCGCCCGCCTGGGCCGCACCTTAGGACCGGTCCTAGCCCCCGCGTTGCTGGCAGTCGGGCTTGCGATCGGATGGTCATTGCGGGCGGTGTCGGGGCCGACGAGCGTCCCGATCCGGCCGAACACGACTATCATTGCCGCCGCGTCCCAGCCCCTGATGACTAAGGTCCTTTTCCACCTCGATAATGGGGATCGCGCTCATATGCGCCAAGTCCTGGAAGAGGCTCGCCATCTGCTCGCCCGCTACCGGGCAGACCATAAGGCGGCCAAGGTCGAGATTTTGGCGGACGGCCCTGGCCTCGCCTTGCTGCGCGAGCACAGGTCACCGTTTGCCACACAAATCGCCCGACTCCAGAAGCACTACCCCAACCTGATCTTCGCCGCCTGCCAAGATACGATCAATCGGCTCGAACGGCGCAAGGGTATCGACCCGCATCTGCTGCCCGAGGCCGTCATCGTGCCATCCGCGATCGCCGAGATCGTGCGCCTGCAACATCGCGGGTGGACCTACATTCGTGTCTAGGACGTCTGGTGCCGGGCCAAAGTGGGGCTGGCGGCTGCTGGCCGCGGTTGCTACCCTGATCGGGGTGTCTGAAACTATCTCGGCCCGAACCTTTGTTTATGTCGCAAATTACAACAACAGCACGATCGCGACCTTCGTCGAGCGCCACGATGGCCTTTTAGTCCCAAACGGCTCGAGCGCTACCCCGACCGGTCCCGAGTCCGTCGCGGTAGACAAAGAGGGCTTCGTCGTCACCGCAGACAGCCTAGCTCACGCGATCAGCGTCTACCGCATCAACGCGGCGAGCGGGCGCCTCGTACAAACGGCAGTGCACATAGAGGGCCCAACCGCCAATCCCTTCAGCGTCACGACGAGTCCCCGAGGCCACTTCCTCTACGTCGCCAATAGCGGCGACAGCACGGTGGCCATCTACCACCTTGACGCCCACACCGGGACTTTGGCAAGCGACGGACAGATCCGTGAATCTCAAGGGGCCAGCCCCTACGCAGTGGCACTGACCCCACGCGGCCAGTACGTCTATGTGGCGAATTTTGGCAACGACACGATTGGCATGTACCAACGTATCCCAGGCCACGGGCATGTGCGCAAGCTGGGGGTCTTCCACGAGCCGCTCGGCGACGGACCCTATGGCTTGTCCATCGGACCAAGTGGACGATTTCTTTATGTCGCCGACTTCCGCGCCAATGTCCTCTTGGTTCTCGCCATTGCGCCCAACGGTCAACTCAGCGTCCGCGACCGAGTAGCAGAGCCCTTTGACCACCACCCCGATTCGCTCGTGATTGACCCCAGCGGCCGCTACCTATTCGTGGCCAATACCAGTGCCAACGACATCTCGATATTCCGCATCAATCAAGCAACGGGGCAACTGACTCACGTGGGCCGAGTGGCCACTGGAGGCTATCCTTTTTCGCTGACACTCGATGCCGCCGCGCGCTTCGTCTACGCCGTCAACTTCGGCAATAGCACCATTAGCCGCTATCGCTTGAACCGCCACACGGGTAGCTTGGTCGCCATAGGGACTACCCAAGAGACCTCTTATGCGGACCCCTACGGGATCGCGGCTGTGACGATTCCCGGAGACGGCCGAGGTAAGGCGCCGGTCCGCAAAAAAACGCGGTAATCCGCGAGAATGCGACCGTGGTCAAAGGCCAAGGGCAAATCGACCTGAAGCGCCGATACCACCTGACATCCCGCGGCATCGCTACCGGCCTGCGGGCGACCTTCAGCAACGCCCACATAGACAAGCGACACCGTGTGGCCACGGGGGTCCCTGCGGGGATCGGAATAACACCCGAGCAGCGTCTCGAGCGTGACACGCAGACCCGTTTCCTCGTACGCCTCGCGCCGCGCCGCGTCCTCTACCCACTCGCCAACGTCCACGAATCCGCCCGGCAAGGCAAAACCATGAGGGGGGTGGCGACGTTCGATGAGAACGAGGCTTTCGGGCTCGTCTTTCAGATGGATTACGATATCGACCGTCACACGCGGTGTCTGCGGGGCCGCCATAGTATTCCTCGTGTCGTGCTATAATAACGAGACATGGAACAGATTACCGCCCCATTCGGCCAGGTGATAGAGCTTCGACAGATATTTCACGACAGTGGCGTTCGGCTGTTGCGCGTTATCATCCGTGATGGTGCAAAGTACGTTACTCTCGAGCTCGATCCCGCATCGGCTCATGCCTGGGGCACGCAGATGGTGCAGTGGGCGAGAGACTACCCAAAGGGTCTGGGCGATAAATGAGCAAGGACCTGCGCGGAGCTTCATTTAGCGATTACGTTATCCTACAATGGATGCATTTTCAGTAGAGGGATAGATCATGCTGCAAGGTCTCGTTGTTTTGCCCTGGTGGGGCTATGTGCTGGTAGCGCTCGCCTTTACCCATGTCACCATCGTCTCGGTGACCATATACCTGCATCGTCACCAAACCCACCGGGCCCTCGATCTGCATCCGGCGGTCGCGCACTTTTTTCGTCTCTGGCTTTGGCTCTCCACGGGCATGGTGACAAAGGAATGGGTCGCCATTCACCGCAAGCACCATGCGCGCTGCGAGACTGAAGAAGACCCCCACAGCCCTCAAGTGTTGGGTCTGAAGAAGGTCTTATGGGAAGGGGCGGAACTCTATCGCAAGGAAAGCAAAAACACCGAGACGCTGTCCAAATTTGGGCATAGCACCCCGGATGACTGGATAGAACGCCACCTTTATACGCGCTATAGCGCCAGCGGGGTCGGGATCATGTTGGTCATCGATCTCCTCTGCTTTGGCCCGCTTGGTCTGACGATATGGGCGATCCAGATGATTTGGATCCCGTTTTTCGCGGCCGGGGTGATAAACGGTGTCGGCCATTACTTCGGCTACCGGAACTTCGAGTGCCCGGACGCAGCCACGAATATCATTCCTATCGGAATCCTTATCGGCGGCGAAGAGCTACACAATAACCACCACACGTATGCCAGCTCAGCCAAATTCTCTTGCAAGCCGTGGGAGCTAGACATCGGTTGGGGGTACATCCGGATACTCAAGGCCTTAGGGCTTGCAACCGTCAGGAAAGTGGCGCCGATTCCGGCCTACACCACCGCCAAGGAGACCTGCGACCTCGAGACGGTCAAGGCCGTGGTCCACCATCGCTTTCAGATCATGGCGAGATTCGCGCGTGAGGTGTTGCACCGCGTCCACGCAGAAGAGGTGCGCAAGGTCGCGGCGGCCGACGACCAGGCCGCGCGCATCTTGAAGCAGGCGAAGCGACTCATGGTGCGGGAGAAGACTCTCATTGGCGAGGAGGATCATCAGCGCCTCCAAGAAATCCTGGCCAACAACACGACCTTACATACGGTCTATTTAATGAAAGAGCGTCTCCAGGACGTCTGGCGCCGCTCTGCCGTCACCCAAGAGCAGTTGCTCGTTGCTCTCCAGGAGTGGTGCCATCAAGCGGAGGCCACCGGTATTCAAGCCCTCCGCGAGTTCTCGGCCAATATCCGCACGTATACGGCCAATTCGGTGAAAGTCTAAGCTAAGCCGTAACACGCTTCAGCAAAAAAGCCCAGGGGCCTTCAAGCCCCTGGGCTTTTCTTTGCGCGATCCCTCATTCGAGAGCGCCACCCGACGAAAGATGGACCGCATGATCCAGGCGCCCGTGAAGCGGGCTGGTACGCGGAAAGTGGGCCCGCAGAAACGCCATCTGGTCGGCAAGAACGCGGCGTCCCTGCAAAAAGACGTATTCGGCGTGAGTGGGCACGAACGGCACGGCCAGAAGCGCCATGCCCGCCTCTTCCGGCGTGCGGCCCGCTTTGTGGTTATTGCAACGCTTACAGGCGGTGACCACGTTGCGCCAGACATCCCCGCCCCCGCGGCTAAGGGGGGTAACATGGTCGCGAGATAAATCACGCACGGAAAAGCGTGTGCCACAATAAAGGCACAAGCGGGCATCGCGAGCAAATAAGGCTGGATTGCTGAGCGGCGGCACGTATTCATCGCGTTGCCGCAACAATTGTCCATTCTCTCCATAGGTCGCTAAGATGGAGTTCACATCGACAACGCTGCGCCGACCGGTGGCGGCGTTATAACCGCCATGAACCCGGTACAAAAGCACACCGCAGGTATAGGCGACCTGGCCTAAATGGCAAATGCGTACCGCTTCGCGGAAATCGATCCACTCAAGCGGCATTCCGGCAACGTCCGTACGCAAAACTTGTTGGCTAAGAGGGTACATAGCAACCTTGACAGGATAATCTGCCATCGACAGCAATGGGCCTCAACCGAGGATTGAGACTAATATACCGAGCGACAGGCGCAGCGACAAGACCACAGGCTGCCTCAGCTCACGAGCAGACAGAGGGCGGCGCCAAGGAAAATCTTGAGAGACGGGGGAAAGAACGTCCATGGGGCTCAGACGAACCCCATGGGTTTGACTATTTAATCTTCGCCTCGCGATAGGCCACGTGCTTGCGCGCAACCGGATCGAATTTCTTGATCTCGAACTTCTCGGTCATCGTGCGCTTATTCTTCGTGGTCGTATAAAAATGGCCCGTGTCGGCGCTCGATATCAGCTTTATCTTGTCACGCATAGCAATCTCCTAGACCGCTTTCTAGACCGCTTCACCACGGGCACGCATTTCCGCGAGGACCACGTCGATACCCTTTTTGTCGATCGTCCGTAAACCGTGATGCGACAAACGCAGCCGTACCCACCGCTTCTCGCTTTCAACCCATAGGCGTCGGTGATGCAAATTGGGCAAAAACCGGCGACGCGTCTTGTTGTTCGCGTGCGATACGTTATTACCGCTCATAGGCCGCTTGCCGCTGACCTGGCATACTTTAGACATAAAACCCCCGCATGAATCGCGCGATTCTGCCACAATCCCCGCCCGCTGCCAATCCCTCCCTTCTCTCGCGACCCCGCCGCACCGCGGATGGCACTCCCAGGCCCAAAAGGGGGGTTCTTCCAAGCCCTCGAGCGGCGCTTCGGAAGGCCGCCCACTTTAGGCCCCGGCAGCACGGAGCTACCGAAAGATGGCGTCGACCGGCAATGTCGGGCCGACTGGCCCTCAAGAAACTCGGAATCGCACTTTGAGCCGATAACGGCCGGAGGCGCATGCTTATACAGTGACGGGGCTCATATCCCGGCCGCCCCTAACCGCCGGTGATTTTCCGTACCCCAAGGAGGCCTCGTGTCCGCCGATCCGAAACTTCAACCCTGCGTGATTGCCGTCGACCACCGTGACATAGCAGCGTCTGTCGGCGAAAATCTCTTAGCCGCCTTAAAGCGCGTTGGCATCTATATCCCCCACCTCTGCTATAACGCCGCCCTCGGGCCCCTCAAAACCTGTGACACCTGTTTTGTGACGGTGAACGGCGCCTTGACCCGCGCCTGTACCGTCACAGCCCGGGAGGGATTAGAGATTAGCACCGAGGATCGCGCATCGCAGAGGGCGCGCGGCGAGGGCATGGACCGCATCCTGCAAAAGCACGAGCTTTACTGCACACTCTGCGACAACAACAACGGTGACTGCGAAATTCACGACGCGGTCGACCGACTGCAAGTGCGGCACCAACGCTACCCTTTTAGGGCTAAGCCGTACCCTGTCGACCAGTCGAACCCGTTTTATACCTACGACCCGCGTCAGTGCATCCTCTGCGGGCGCTGCGTCGAGGCCTGTCAGAACATTCAGGTTAACGAGACCCTCACGATTCGCTGGGAAGACGAACAACCGCGCGTACTATGGGACGGAGGTCGCGCAATCAACGAATCGAGCTGCGTTTCTTGCGGGCATTGCGTCACGGTCTGCCCCTGTAATGCCCTTATGGAAAATACGTTGCTGGGTCGCGGCGGCCCGTTTACCCATTGGCCCAGTCCGTTAAAGCGCGAAATGATCGATTTCGTCAAACGCATCGAGCCCACCACCGGCTTCATTCCCGTTACCGCCCTATCAAAAATCGACCAGAGCCTGCGCTGCGAGGAACAAAAGGTCACGAAGACCGTGTGCACCTTCTGCGGCGTAGGCTGCTCGTTCGATGTCTGGACTCGCGGCCACCAAGTCCTCAAGATCCAGCCGGGCTTGGGCCCCGCCAACGGCATATCGACCTGTGTGAAGGGCAAGTTCGGATGGGATTTCGTGAACAGCACGGATCGTCTCGTAAAGCCCCTGATTCGGGAAGACGGGCGCTTTCGGGAGGCGGACTGGGACGAAGCGCTGGCGCTGATCCATAATCGACTGAGCGCGATTGTGAAGCACCACGGACCCGACGCCTTGGGATTCATCGCCACCAGCAAAGGCTCGAACGAGGAGGCCTACCTCACCCAAAAATTCGCGCGCGCCGTCATCGGTACCAACAACATCGACTGCACGTCCCGCTACTGTCAGAGCCCGGCCACGATGGGCCTGACACGAACCGTCGGTTATGCGGGCGATTCCGGCACCATGGACGACATTGACGATGCTGGACTGGTTCTTCTTATTGGTACCAACACCACAGACAGCCATCCGGTGCTCGCGAGCCGGCTGAAACGACGTCATAAGGCAGGACAACTGAAAATGGTGGTAGTCGACCTGATCCGCCACGAGATGGCCGAGCGGGCCGACCTCTTCTTGCACCCACGACCCGGCACCGACTTCGTATGGTTGTCAGCACTCAGCCGGTACATCTTAGACCAAGGGCTGGAGGACCAATCTTTCCTCGCGCAACGGGTCAACAATCTCGATGCGTATCGCAAGTCTTTGGCCATGTTTACCTTGGACTACGCTGAAGTCGAGACCGGCTTGAGCAAGACCGATCTTTGTGCGCTCGCGGACATGATTTGCAGTGCATCGGGCGTCTGTGCCCTGTGGGCGATGGGGGTCACCCAGCGCACGACCGGCACAGACACGAGTACCGCGATCTCGAACTTGCTCCTTATCACCGGCAACTACGGCAAAAAGGGCTCGGGGGCCTATCCGCTACGCGGCCACAATAACGTCCAGGGGGCCGGAGACTTTGGCGCCTTAAGCGAACAATTACCGGGCTACCAGAAGGTCTCTGATCCGAAGGCGCGGGCCCGTGTAGGGGCCGCCTGGGGCGTCGATCTTCCGGATAAACCTGGGCTTAACAACCACACGATGATGGAAGCCATATACACAGGTGACCTAAAGGCCATGTACATCATAGGCGAGGATACCGCGGTCGTGGACGCCGACACGCAACATACCCAAGGCGCCCTCGAACGCCTCGACTTTTTGGTGGTCCAGGATATCTTTATGACTACGACCGCGCAGTTCGCCGACGTGGTACTGCCGGCGTGCCCGAGCCTCGAGAAAGAGGGGACGTTCGTCAATACCGAACGGCGCATCCAGCGCTTCGAACAAGCCCTGGAGCCCCTGGGTTTGGCCAAGCCAGACTGGTTGATACTGTGCGAGCTTGCGCAACGGTTCGGCCACAACTGGAACTATTCCGGGCCTCGCGAGATCATGGCCGAAGCAATCGGGGTAGCTCCGCTCTTCGCCGGGGCGCACTACGACCGTCTACAGGGCTACAACTCGGTGTGCTGGCCGGTCAACGCCGAGGGTCAATCGGAGACCTTGCTCTACACCAAACGCTTTCACACCGAAGACGGTAAAGCCACGCTCTATCCGCTGGATTGGCATCCCCCGGTCGAACAAAGAGACCAGGAGTATGATTTTATACTGAATAACGGGCGGGTATTGGAACACTTTCAAGAAGGGAACCTGACCGCGCGTGTACCCGGGCTTGTCTCCAAAGTCCCGGGCTTTTACGTGGAGATATCCCAAACCGTGGCCGATGAGATCGGGATCGCGACGGGCGGGCGCGTACGCATCACCTCGCGTCGGGGAAGCATAGAAGGAAAGGTCTGGGTGAGCCCGCGCGTAAGCGGACGCGAACTTTATACGGTCGAGTTTTCTCTTACAGAACCCATCAATCGATTGACCGGGAATCATGCGGACGAGGCGGTATCGACACCGGCATTTAAGGAGCTGGCCGTGAAATTGACCGTTTTGACGACCAGCGGCGACTCGCCCATTCCGCGCTCGAACCCCCGCTTTGGGCGCCGCACACCGCAGGCCGGTGTCGAGGTTGAACGAAAATGGCAGCGGCCTGAATATATCCCGATCCCGAAATTCGTCGCGCGCACCAAAGGGGACATCCTATGAGCGCTCTTTTGAATCATCATCATACAAGACCTGCGGACGCGAACCCGGAAGCCGAGTTGGCGGCGCTTCTCGAGGCGCTTTCCGAGCACGGTATCCTCCGCTTTTTGACCGACATGACTGCCGCCCTACCCCACGTCGGACTGATCGCGGCTCGCGGCTTGAATTCCGAGGCCTCAGTGCATACGACCCGCAATCTTGTGACGTTATGGCAAGCCTTGGGACGCGTGCCCCCGGACGATTTCGCGCGCATCCTGCGGGCAATATCAGCGGCGGCCCAAGGCATTGAACGAGAGACCGAAGATCCGACCGCCCCAAACGACGGACCTCCGGGCATTACCGGCGCTTATCACCTCCTCCAGGATGACGCCCTGTGGGCCGCTTTGGGACCCATCCTTCAGGGACTGAAAACTTTTGCGACCAGCCTGCGAAGCGCTAGGACCCATGCCGCCGAGCCACCGCAAGGGCCGCTCCTCTAAATAGGGCCTCTTAAGCTTCTAGGCGGTGAGAAAGGCGGGCACGGGCCGCTCCCCCTCGCGCCTTAAAGCGGGGACAGCAGGTGCTTATAGCCAACCGCGCTCTTTAAAAGAGACGATTACGCCGTCCCCCACAACGAGGTGATCGAGGACCCGTACGCCGATCAGAGCCAAGGCCTCAGCTAGGCGGACTGTCAGTTCGCGGTCGGCGATACTCGGCTCGGCATCGCCCGAGGGATGGTTGTGCACAAAGATGGTGGCCGCGGCGTTGTGGGTCAGGGCTCGCTTTACCACCTCGCGCGGGTACACAGTAGCCCCGTCCAAAGTCCCCTCAAAAAGAACCTCCTGGGTCAGAAGCCGATGGCGGGTGTCCAAAAATAGGCAGGCAAACGCCTCCCGGGGCCGGTCGCGAAACGACGCAAGCAGAAAGCGGCGGGGCACCAGCGCCGAAGACAAAACCGTATCGCGGCGCAGGTTCTCGCCTAAGTGGCGCCGACCCATCTCTAATACCGCCCGCACGAGCGCATATTTGGCCGGACCCAGGCCTTGCGCCTCGCAAAAGGCGGCCTGTTCTACCGTTAAAAGGCCACGCAGGCCGCCAAAGCGGTCCAAAAGCTCACGCCCGAGGTCCACGGCGGTCTTGCCGCTTACTCCGGTTCTTAGGACAATAGCCAGAAGTTCAGCATCCGATAAGGCCTCTGGGC